>CAYUNQ010000098.1:0-9331 GCA_964446185.1 uncultured Marinobacter sp.
AGCAGCTCCATGTCCGAGCGGGAGGTCTCGATGGTAATGACGTCTGCGTCCATCTGGGCGATGGACTCGATGATGTCGTTGAACTCCGAATAACACATGTGGGTGTGAATCTGGGTGCTGTCTTCCACGCCATTGGCGGCGATGCGGAAGCTGTTGATGGCCCATTCCAGGTAGTTTGTCCAATCTGACTGCCGCAACGGCAGGCCTTCGCGCAGGGCGGCTTCGTCGATCTGGATGATGTTCACGCCGGCTTTCTCCAGATCCTGCACTTCCTCGCGAATGGCCAGGGCCAGTTGCAGACAGGAGTCTTTTCTTGGCTGATCGTCCCGCACGAAGGACCAGTTCAGAATCGTCACCGGGCCGGTCAGCATGCCTTTAACCGGTTTGTCGGTGAGCGACTGGGCAAAGCGAATCCAGTCCACCGTCATCGCCGCTGGCCGGCGGATGTCCCCAAACAGGATGGGCGGCTTTACGCAGCGGGAGCCGTAGGACTGTACCCAGCCGAATCGGGTGAAGGCGTAGCCGTCGAGCTGTTCACCGAAGTATTCCACCATGTCGTTGCGCTCTGGTTCGCCGTGCACCAGCACATCCAGCCCCAGCTTTTCCTGCTCTTCGATGCAGCGGGCAATTTCTGCCTGCATCTGTTTGGTGTACTGCGTGTTGCTCAATTCGCCTTTGCGGAATAATAGTCTTGCCTGGCGGATTTCCGCAGTCTGCGGGAAGGAGCCGATGGTTGTGGTCGGGAACGCCGGCAGGTTCAGGATTTGCCGCTGCCTGGCGATTCGTTGGGGGTAGGGACTTTGGCGATTGCCCAGCTCCGGCGTTACCGCAGCAACGGCTTTTTGAACGTCGGGGTTGGTTACCCGGTTCGAGTTGCGACGGCTTTCGATGGCGATACGGTTTTCAGCCAGTTCGCTGCGCACGGCGGTACGGCCTTCGTTCAGCGCTTTGGCCAGTGTTTGTAGTTCATCGAGCTTCTGCACTGCAAAAGCCAGCCAGCTGCGGATTTCAGTATCCAGCTCCTGCTCACGGTCCAGGTCCACCGGCACATGCAGCAGGGAACAGGAAGGCGCTAGCCACAGGCGCTCGCCCAGTTTTTCGTTCAGCGGCTCCAGCCAGTCCAGAATAGTGTTCAGGTCGGACTTCCAGATGTTGCGGCCGTTGATGACGCCAAGGGAGAGCACCTTGTGGCTCGGCAGCCAGTCTGCCACCCGGCTGACTTCCGCCGGTGCGCTCACAGCATCAATGTGCAGCCCGGCTACCGGCAGCTCACAAGCCAGTTGCAGGTTATCCCGGAGTTCTCCGAAATAGCTAGCCAGTAGCAGCTTCGGGCGATTGGCTTTGAGCTGGTGATAGGCCAGGTTGAAGGCGTAGCGCCAGTTGGCGTCCAGGTCAGTCACCAGTGCGGGCTCATCAATCTGTACCCATTCGGCGCCGGCATCGGCCAGGGCTTCCAGCAGTTGCGAATACGCAGGCAGCAGGCGTTCAAGCAAGTCCAGCCGGTTGCTGCCATCGGAGGTTTTACCCAGCCAGAGATAAGTCACCGGTCCGATGATGACGGGTTTAGCGTTAACACCCGGTTCCTGCGCCTCGGCCAACTGGGCCAGCAGTCGTTCGGGGTTCAGTTCGAAACGGGTGTCTGCGGTGAATTCCGGCACAATGTAGTGATAGTTGGTGTCGAACCACTTGGTCATTTCGCCGGCGGCGGTGGCGCAACAAGGGCTGTCATTGGCGCCCCGGCCCCGGGCTGCGCGGAAGTAGGCGTCCAGTTCCGAGCCTTGCTTGTCGGCGACCCTCGCAGGCAGGTTGCCGAGGGTTACGGACATATCCAATACCTGGTCGTACAGGGAGAAATCCCCCGCCGGCACAAAGTCCAGCCCGGCTTGCTGCTGCCAGTGGCGCCGGCGCAGGTCGGCGGCCGTGATGGCCAGGTCCTGTTCGGTCTGCCGGCCAGCCCAGTAACTTTCCAGTGCAAATTTCAGTTCCCGCTGGCCGCCGATACGGGGGAAGCCGAGGTTGTGTGTGATTGCCATGATCGAATCCTTGAATCCTGTGTGTTGAATCAGGAGCCAAGGTTAGGTGTCTGCTTGTATGAATAAAAATGGTATTATTTCACCGCTCAATGAATAAAATTCACGGACAGCCATGATCGAACGACATCACCTCGAAATTCTGCGCGCGGTAGAGCGGCAAGGTTCCCTGACGGCGGCTGCCGAACAGCTGCACCTGACCCAATCGGCGTTGTCGCACGCCATGCGCAAGCTGGAGCAGCAACTGGGCACGCCGGTGTGGCTGCGGGAAGGCCGGCAGTTGCGCTTCACCCAGGCCGGCAATCAGTTGCTGGGGTTGGCGAACCGTATCTTGCCCCAGTTTGAGCATGCCGAAATGCAGGTCCGCGAGATTGCCAAAGGTCAGCGAGGCAGCTTGCGGGTCGGCATGGAATGTCATCCCTGTTACCAATGGCTTTTGAAGGTGGTTGGCCCCTATTTGCAGCAATGGCCGGATGTCGACGTGGATGTAAAACAGGAGTTCCAGTTTGGTGGCATGGGCGCGTTGTTTGGCCACGATATCGACTTGCTGGTAACACCCGACCCGCTGCACAAACCCGGTATACGTTTCGAGCCGGTGTTCGATTACGAGCAGGTGCTGGTGGTGCCCGACAACCATCCGCTGGCGGATGGGCAATGGGTGGAGCCGCATCAGCTGGAAAAAGACACACTGATCACTTATCCGGTGGCGGTAGAACGGCTGGATATCTTCACCCGGTTCTTCCTGCCCGCCCATACTGGTCCGGCCCGGCACAAGACCATCGAAACCACGGATATCATGTTGCAGATGGTGGCGGCAGGGCGGGGCGTGAGTGCGTTGCCGCGCTGGCTGGTGGATGAATACGCCCGAAAGCTGCCAATCAAGGCCTTGAAGCTGGGCGAGCAGGGCATGCCGAAACAGATTTTTCTGGGCTTCCGGGAACGGGATGAACCTGTGGATTATCTGAACGCGTTCGTGAAGCTGGCCCGTAGCATTCGCTGGAACTAATCTCTTCGGTTAAACTGCCGGGAAAATTTCAACAGGACACACAAATCATGAGCGACATTCCTGCAGACCTGAAATACATCGAGACTCACCAATGGGTGCGGGTAGATGCCGACGGCACCGCCACCGTGGGCATCACCGACTTTGCCCAGGAGCAACTGGGTGACGTGGTTTATATCGGCGTGCCTGAGCTGGGTGCGACCGTGAACGGCGGCGAGGAAGCCGGTGTGGCGGAATCCGTCAAGTCAGCGTCTGATGTGTTCAGTCCGGTGACCGGTGAGGTTATCGAGATTAATGAAAAACTCGAAGACGAGCCGGAGATTGTGAACGAAGATCCTTATGGTGATGGCTGGATGTTCAAGGTAAAGCTGGCGGATGAAGGCGAGCTTGACGGCCTGATGGATGCGGCTACCTACGCAGAACACGTGGCCGCTGAGGAATAATCATTGATGGATTTTCCCGTTCTCTATCTGCGCAAGGGCGCAGAGCGCCGTCTCCGTGCCGGCCACTTGTGGGTATACAGTAACGAGGTAGATGCCCAGCGTAGCCCGCTGCCAGGGTTTGAGCCCGGCTCGCAGGTTCAGGTGCGTGCTTCGAATGACAAGCCCATGGGCGTGGCGTTTGTGAATCCTCATGCGTTGATTTGCGGGCGTCTGATCAGCCGGGATGCGGAGCATGGCATGACACCCAAGCGGTTGACGGACCGTATGGAAGTCGCCCTGAGTCTGCGGGAGCGGTTGTTTGATAAGCCTTTTTATCGCTGGGTGTTTGGTGACAGCGATGGTTTGTCCGGCCTGGTAGTCGACCGCTTTGACGACGTAGTGGTAGTGCAGATCTCCACCGCGGGTATGGAACGGATGAAAGAGGCCATCGTGCGTGCGGTTCAGCGCCTGGCCCAGGCCCGCATCATCGTGCTGAAAAACGACGGCAAGATGCGCAAGGTGGAAGGTCTGGATACCTACGTGGAATTTGCCCATGGCCCGGAAACCGACACCGTGCTGGTAGAAGAGAACGGTGCTCGCTTTGAAGTGCCTCTGGCTGGCGGCCAGAAAACCGGCTGGTTCTACGACCACCGCATGAATCGCCAGCGCCTGCAGGCCTATGCTCCGGGTAAGAAAGTGCTGGATGTGTTCAGTTACGTCGGCGGCTGGGGTATTCAGGCGGCTTGTGCGGGGGCATCCCAGGTCACCTGCGTGGACGCTTCTTCATCGGCCGTGGATGCCGTGCATCACAACGCCAAACTGAACGGGCTGGAAAACGTGGATACCATCGAAGGCGATGCCTTTGATGCCCTGAAAGCCCTGGCGGACGAAAAGGAAAAATTCGATATCGTGGTGCTCGACCCGCCCGCATTGATTCCCCGCCGCCGGGACCAGAAAGCCGGGGAGCAGGCCTATGCTCGCCTGAACCAGCTCGGACTGCGGTTGCTGGAGCGTGATGGATTGCTGGTCTCAGCTTCCTGCTCTATGCACCTGTCGCAGGAAAAGCTGATCGACATCATCCGGGGCAGCGGCCGCAAGATCGACCGGTTTGTGCAGCTGCTGGAGCAGGGCCACCAGGCGCCGGATCACCCGATTGTGCCGGGGATTCCGGAGACGGACTATATCAAGTCGTGCTTTGTGCGGTCGTTGACTGGTTTCCTGTGATCGCCCGCCAGGGGAGAACGGCGGTAGAGAAGGTGAAGTGACCCGTAGGGTCAGACCCCTTTGCATCCGTCAGGGCATGCGGCACCAGCCCATGCAGGCTACAAAGGGGTCGTACCCCCGCAGGGGGTACGACCCCACCCTTCTGCCAGCGCCGGTCTCCAATAAGGCGAAGTCATCAATCCCGCAGCGACATCACCGCCCAGCCATTCTCGATAGCCGTCTTCTCCAGGGTCGGATCCGGATCCACCGCCACCGGATTCTCCACCTTCCGCAACAGCGGCAAGTCGTTGTGGGAGTCACTGTAGAACCAGGCACCCTCAAGGCTTTCGCCATGGGCGGCCAGCCAGTCGTTAAGTCTTTCCACCTTGCCTTCCTGGAAACTCGGCGTACCCGCCACTTCACCGGTGAACTTGCCGTTCACCAGCTCCGGTTCGGTGGCAATCAGGTGGTCCACTCCCAGCAAGTGGGCAATCGGTTCGGTAATGAAGCGATTGGTGGCGGTGATGATCATCAGCGTGTGGCCCTGCTCGCGGTGGTCTGCCAGCAACTTTGCGGCTTTGTCCTGCAGCATCGGTTGAACCTTCTTGGCCATGAACGCTTCGCGCCAGCTCTCCAGCTCATCCATGCTGTGCCGGGTTAACGGTGCCAGTACAAAACGCTGATAGTGGAAAACGTCCAGCTCGCCGTTCAGGTATTCCTCGTAAAAGCGGTCATTGGCCCGCTTGTACTCTTCGGCATCCACCATGCCTTCTTCCACCAGAAACTCACCCCAGGCGTGGTCGCTGTCACCGTTCAGCAGGGTGTTGTCCAGATCAAATATTGCGAGCGTCAAGCCGTTTCCTCCTATCGTTACAGGCTTTGTAGCAAGTTGCGCAGTCTAACACGCCCTGCCGACAACGGCTCCGTTTGCCGAAGTCTTGGGATTCTGTAAGAATGAGGGCAACTTGGACAATTTTCGCCGGTTACAAACTAACCGGCAGCCGACTTTTACGAGGACTGTGCCGTGATCGACTCAGACGGTTTCAGACCCAACGTCGGAATCATTCTGGCCAACCACCGGGGCGAGGTTCTCTGGGCAAGGCGAATAGGGCAGGACTCCTGGCAGTTTCCGCAGGGTGGTATCAAGCACAATGAATCACCGGAAGATGCGCTGTATCGGGAGCTTGGAGAGGAAATCGGCCTGAGTGCCAGCGATGTGGAAATCGTCAGCTGCACCCGGGGCTGGCTGCGTTACCGTCTTCCCAGGAGGATGGTACGCCATAACTCGCACCCCGTTTGTGTGGGGCAAAAACAGAAATGGTTCCTGCTGAGGATGTTATCGCCAGACGCGCACGTACGCGTGGATGGTACAGATTCACCGGAATTCGACGGGTGGCAGTGGGTTAGCTACTGGTATCCGCTGGGGCAGGTGGTCTCATTCAAGAGAGAAGTATACAGACGCGCGCTGAGAGAACTGGCTCCCAGACTGTTTCACAATATGGAACAGTGGCAACGGAGTGAGCAGACCCGGCGTTTGAAGGAACATCAGAAGTGACGGACTGACTCCATGCTGAGCATCCTGCGAAGTCTAGTACAAGAGGTGAACAGCGCCCGTGACCTGAACGAGGCGCTGGATATCATTGTATCGCGGGTGCAGAAAGCCATGAACACGGAAGTCTGCTCCGTATACCTGCTCGACCCCGCGTCGAACCGCTATATTCTGATGGCCACCGAGGGCCTGTACAAGGAATCCGTAGGCAAGGTCAGCCTGGCCTATTCTGAGGGTCTTGTGGGTCTTGTGGGCTCCCGGGAAGAGCCCATCAACCTTGAAGATGCCCCGTCGCATCCGCGCTACCGTTACTTTCCTGAAACCGGTGAAGAGCGGTTCAGCTCCTTTCTGGGTGTACCTATTATCCACCACCGCCGGGTGTTGGGCGTGCTGGTGGTTCAGCAGCGGGAAAGCTCCCGGTGCTTCGACGAAGGTGAAGAAGCCTTTCTGGTTACCGTTTCGGCCCAGCTGGCCGGTGTAATCGCCCACAGCGAAGCCACCGGCGCCATCAGCGGCCTGTCGCTCACCGGTGAAGAAACCCGCGATGTCAGCTTCAGTGGTGTGCCCGGAGCCCCGGGTGTAGCCATTGGCACCGGGGTTGTGGTGTACCCGGTTGCCGACCTGGACCTGGTGCCAGAAAAGCCCACCGAAGATATCGAGCAGGAACTGAGGCTGTTCCAGTCTGCCGTCGAGGCGGTGCGGGAAGACATCGAGCGGGTGGCCAACCGGCTCGCCTCGCAGCTGCGCCCGGAAGAGCAAGCCCTGTTTGATGTGTATCTGCGCATGCTCAGTGACGAAGCCCTGCCCGGCGAGGTGGTCAACAAGATCCGCGAGGGTATCTGGGCTCAGGGTGCCCTCAAACAAGTCGTTCAGCAGTATATCCGTCACTTTGAACTGATGGATGACCATTACCTGCAGGAGCGGGTGGTGGACATCCGCGATCTCGGTCGCCGCCTGCTGTCACATCTGCAGGAGGGTGAGCAGGAGCATCAGGAATACCCGGAAAATACCGTTCTGGTCAGCGAAGAGATTACCCCGGCGATGCTCGGGGAAGTCCCCAAAGGCCGGCTGGTGGGCCTGGTGTCGGTGAAAGGCTCCAGCAACTCCCACGTGGCCATTCTGGCCCGAGCCATGGGCGTGCCCACGGTGATGGGCCTGGTGGATATTCCAGTCAATCAGCTGGATGGCCGTGAGCTGGTGGTCGATGGTTTTGAAGGCCAGATCTTTGCCTCACCTTCGGCAGATCTGCGGGCATTCTACCAAGCCATCTGCGACGAAGAGAATGAGCTTATCCGCGGTCTGGAAGCCCTGCGTGACAAGCCCTGTGAAACAACCGACGGCCACCGGGTGTCATTGCTGGTGAACACCGGCCTGATGACCGATGTGGTGCGCTCCCTGTCTCACGGTGCCGAAGGTATTGGCCTGTACCGCACTGAAGTGCCGTTCATGATCAAGGACCGTTTCCCCTCCGAGCAGGAGCAGCGGGAATACTACCGGGAGCAGCTGGAAGCCTTTGCTCCGAACCCGGTTACTATGCGGACCCTCGACATCGGCGGCGACAAGGCCCTGACCTATTTCCCTATTCAGGAAGAAAACCCGTTTCTGGGCTGGCGTGGTATCCGGGTAACACTGGACCACCCGGAGATTTTCCTGGTGCAGGTGCGGGCCATGCTCAAGGCCAGCGAAGGCCTGAACAATCTGCAGATCATGCTGCCGATGATCAGTAACATCTCGGAAGTGGAAGAGTCTCTGCACCTGATTTACCGGGTTTACCACGAAGTGCGCGAAGAAGGTTTCGATATCCATATGCCCAAAGTGGGTGTGATGGTAGAGGTGCCGGCTGCTGTTTATCAGATTCGCGAGCTGGCCGAGCGGGTAGACTTCCTGTCTGTTGGCTCCAACGATTTGACCCAATACCTGCTGGCTGTCGACCGCAACAATCCCCGGGTGGCCCAGCTTTACCATTCCTACCACCCGGCGGTGTTGCAGGCGCTGGTGCGCATTGCCCACGACGCTCACTCCGTAGGCAAACCAGTCGGTATTTGTGGCGAGCTGGCGGGTGACCCGGGCGGTGCCCTGCTGCTGATGGCCATGGGCTACGATTCCCTGTCTATGAACGCCGCCAGTCTGCCCAAGGTAAAGTCGGTGATTCGTAGCATTGACCGGGAATGGGCCACACAGTTGCTGGAAGATGTGCTGCTGCTGGACTCTCCCCATGTGATCAAGAGCTGTGTGGATCTGGCCATTCGTAATGCCGGGTTCGGACGCTACCTGCGCCCGGTCAAATCTTCCACCACGGCCCTTGCCGAGCAGGCTGTTTCCTGAGGTTTCGGGCTTTATAGGGTGCGCACTCTAGAATCTGCTGATAGGTTAGAGACGTAAATTTCGCTGCAGTATTTGTGAAGGACAGCCGATGAAGCGATCGACCGAGCCCGGGCCAGCACCTCGCATTGGCCTCGCCCTTGGGGGCGGGGGGCCATTAGGTGGCATTTACGCGATAGGTGCCCTGCGGGCGCTGGACGAAGCTCTGGACGGGCTGGACTTCAACAATGTCGACGTCTACGTAGGCGTTAACTCCGGCTCTTTCGTGGCGGCAAACCTGGCCAACCAGGTGACCACCGCCCAGCTGTGCCGGATCTTTGTTCGCAACGAAGCCGAGGTGCACCCCTTTCACCCGGAAGTCTTCTACCGCCCGGCCTTCCGGGAATACGGCAGCCGCCTGCTGGCGGTGCCCAAGCTGATTTCCACCGCGGTCAGCCGGTTTGTGAACAACCCTTACGACCAGAGCCTGCTGGAAGCCATGACCATTCTGGCCCAGGCCGCGCCTTCCGGCCTGTTCGATAACGAAGGCCTGCACGATTACCTGAGCCGGGCCTTTACCATGCTGGGCCGCACTAACGACTTCCGGCAACTGAAGCACCGGCTCTATGTGGTGGCTGCAGATGTGGAAAGTACCGAAGCGGTGTGTTTCGGGGCGCCGGGTTTTGACCACGTGCCCATTTCCAAAGCGGTGCAGGCCAGCACGGCCTCTCCCGGCTTGTATGTGCCGGTGGATGTCGACGGCCGCTACTATGTGGACGGCACCCTGAGAAAAGGCCTGCATGCGTCCGTAGCATTCGAGGAT
>CAYUNQ010000099.1:0-9315 GCA_964446185.1 uncultured Marinobacter sp.
ATAGTTATGGACAAGAATCGTCGTAATTTTCTGAAAGGGGCAGCGGCCGCTGGCGGTGTTGCAACTTTTGCGGCGGGCTACTACGACCCGCTGGAAAAAATGGCCAAAGGCCTGGTGAATGGCACCTCTGGTGTACAGACCAACGACCGGCTGCATGCTAACAGCCTGGCACCGGAGTATTCGGTAGACCCCACCACTGGTGAAGTAAAGCTCAATCCGGACCAGCGCATTGCTTTCACCGTGTGCTATGGCTGCACCACTCAGTGTGGCGTGCGGGTACGTATCGATAAGGCGCAGGACAAGGTTTTGCGGGTATCTGGTAATCCTTACCACCCGTTGTCTGCCGATGAGCATCTGGACGAGAGCACGCCAGTAATGGATGCGTTCCGCCTGATGAGTAACTTCAAGGATCAGGGCCAGCTGAACCGCTCTACGGCTTGTGCCCGCGGCAACGCTGCCATGGCCCAGCTCACCAGCGATCAGCGGGTACTCACTTGTCTTAAGCGGGTAGGGCCGCGGGGCAGCAACCAGTGGGAGTCTATTCCGTTCGAGCAGCTGCTGGATGAAATTGTGGAAGGCGGTGACCTGTTCGGCGAAGGTGAAGTCGAAGGCCTGCGCGCCATTCGCGATATCGAAACCCCGCTGGACCCGGAAAACCCGGAATACGGCCCCAAGGCCAACCAGTTGCTGGTGATGGAGGCCACCGATTACGGCCGTTCGGCGTTACTGAAGCGTTTCGCCTGGAATGCTTTCGGTACCCGAAACTATGGCCACCACGGCGCCTACTGTGGCCTGGCCTTCCGTATGGGCTCCGGGGCGGTGATGAACGATCTCGCCACGAACGCCCACGTGAAGCCTGATTTCGCCAACACCAAGTTTGCGCTGTTCATCGGCACCGCGCCCAGCCAGGCCGGTAACCCGTTCAAGCGCCAGGGCCGTTTGCTGGCCCAGGCCCGCACCACGGGCGACCTGGAATACGTGGTGGTTGACCCTGCGTTGACGGCTGCCGCTTCCCACGCGGCGGGCGAGCGCAACAACTGGATTTCCATTCTCCCGGGCACAGACACCGCGCTGACCATGGGCCTGATGCGCTGGATGCTGGAGAACGACGGCTACGCCAGGGATTATCTGGCCATTCCGGGAAATGCGGCAGCCAAAGCTGCCGGCGAGCAGGGCCACTCCAACGCCACGCACCTGGTGATTGAAGACGACACCCACCCGCGGGCCGGTTATTTCCTGCGTATGAGTGATATCGGCCGTGCAACCGCAGGTGCCGAAGACGACGTGCCGGTGGTGGTGGATGCCAACGGCGAGCTGGCAAGCTCTGAAGTGGCCAGCAGCGCCAAGCTGTTTGTGGAGCGCACGGTTGAGACCAGCAATGGCCCGGCACTGGTGCGCAGCTCTTTGTTCAAGCTGCGTGCAGAAGCGCAGAAGTACAGCATTGAAGAGTACGCCGATATCTGCGGTATTGATGCGGAAACCATCCGCAAGCTGGCGAAGAAGTTTGCCAGCCACGGCCGGCAGTCAGCTGCCGATGCCCACGGTGGCATGATGTCTGGTGCGGGCTTCTACGCCTCGTTCAGCGTGAACATGTTGAACGTGCTGGCGGGCAGCTTCAACCATAAAGGCGGCGTGGCCAAGGGCGGCGGAGCTTTCAACGGTGTGGGCAAAGGCCCCCGGTACGACCTGGCGGACTTCCCCGGCAAGGTCGGCCCGAAGGGCATTTTCCTGAGCCGTTCACGCTTTCCGTACGAAAACTCTTCCGAGTACAAGCGCAAGGTAGCCAATGGCGAGTCTCCGTACCCGGCCGAAGGCCCCTGGCGCAAGCTGGCGCCGCCGGTTCTGACCGAGCATTTGATGTCTGGCCTGGATGGTTATCCGTACCGCATCAAGGCAATGATCAGTGCCATGGCCAACCCGCTGTATGGCCAGGCCGGTTTGACCTCGATTATTGAGGAAAAGCTGAAAGATCCGAAAAGACTGGGCTTGTTTGTGGCGGTGGATGGCTTCATCAACGAAACCAACCGTTATGCCGACTACATTGTGCCGGATTCCGTGATGTATGAGGTGTGGGGCTTTACCGGTGCCTGGAGCGGCACGCTCACCAAGATGACCACCGCCTGCTGGCCGGTGGTGGAGCCTCGCCAGGTGAAAACTGCCGCCGGCGAGCCGGTGAGCCTGGATACCTTCTTCATTGAACTGGGCAAAAAGCTGAGCCTGCCGGGCTTTGGCGACAATGTGATCGCTGATTCCAATGGCACTCTGCACCCACTCAACCGTGCTGAAGACTTCTACCTGCGCGCGGCGGCAAACATTGCCATGGCGGGCAAGCCGCTGTCTGCGCCCAGCGAGGAAGACATTGTTGCCGGTGGTATCGAGCCGTTGATAGATCGTATCAAGGCAACGGTAGCGGAAGACGAAGTGGGCCCGGTGGCGCACCTGTATTCCCGTGGTGGCCGGTTCGAAACCATGGAAAAAGCCTACGACGGCGACAAGCTGGGCCACGCCTGGAGCCGCCCTCTGTGCGTCTACAACGAAGACGTGGGCACGGCGATCGACAGCTACACTGGCAAGCGCCTGACCGGCACGCCCATGCACCACGCGCCCAGGTTCTGGGATGGCTCGCTGATGCGGGATCACTTCCCGGAAAGCGACTGGCCGCTGCTGGCGTTCTCGTTCAAGAGTAATCTGATGAACTCTTACGCCATTGGCCTTGAGCGCCTGCGTATGATCAAGCCCTACAACCCGGTGCTGATCAACCGTAAAGATGCCGAGAAATTCGGCGTGCAACACGGCGACACCATCAGCATCGAAAGCCCGGGCGGCAAGGTGCTGGCCCTGGCGCTGGTGGGTGACGGTGTACACGAAGGCGCTATCGGCATCGAACACGGCTACGGCCACCGCGAACTCGGTGCCGCCGGCCACGTGATCGACGGCGAAGAGCGCCCCGGCAACCCCTATCTGGGCGCCGGCGTGAACATCAACGACCTCGGCTTCGCCGACCCCACCCGCACAGACCAGGTTGCCACCTGGCTGGAAAACGTCTCCGGCGCCTCCGTACGCCAGGGCCTCCCGGTGCGAATCCGCACCGTATAACCAACCGGGGTCAGACCCCCGGTACATTTCGAGTGGTGAAATGTACTGGGGGTCTGACCCGGCTTTTTCAGTTCAGCAGGCTACAAAGGGGTCGTACCCCCGGCGGGGGGACGACCCCACCCTTCTACCCGCGCCAATCTCCCATCACTCTGCCAGCTCTGCCACCAACTCCCCCGCCGGAATTTCCCTACAACCGCTGGCATTCTGCCCGGACCATAGCGGTGAGAAATCCCCGGTGCCAGCTGCTTCCCCCGCGGCCCGCAAGGGTGCAATGGCATTGGTGGCCAGGGGAAATGCCGGTGCCTGATCGCAAACCGGGCCCAGTTCCCGCATCACCCGGTTAACAATGCCCCGCGCGGGGCCGCCGGAGAACAGGTTGGTGATGGCGGTGTGCTGCGCCGCCGGGCTTTTCAGGGCCTCGCGGTGCAGGGGCTTGGTGGTGGCTTCCGGGCAGAGCATGAAGGCGGTGCCGATTTGTGCGGCCACGGCGCCCAGGTCCAGGGCTGCCCGTACACCTTCAGCCGTGGCAATGCCGCCGGCGGCGATCACCGGAATCTTCACTGCAGCGACAATCTGCGGCAGCAGGGCGAAGGTGCCCATCTGGGTGGTCATGTCTTGGGTGAGGAAAATACCCCGGTGCCCGCCGGCTTCAAGGCCTTGGGCAATGATGGCATCGGCGCCGTGCTGTTCCAGCCAGAGGGCTTCTTCTAAAGTGGTGGCAGTGGACAGCACCTTAGCCCCGGCTTCTTTGACCCGCTTCAGAAGTTCCGGCTTCGGCAGGCCAAAGTGAAAACTCACCACAGCGGGGCGGAACTCTTCCACAATCGCTGCGGACTCTTCATTAAACGGCATCCGCCCCGGGCCGGCGGTGATGCTGGTAGTATCAATACCGAATTCCTTGTAATAGGGCGCCAGCGCCTGCCGCCAGTTGGCTTCCTGCTGGGGGTTGGGCTCGGGCGGCGTGTGCGCAAAAAAGTTCAGGTTGTAGGGCTTGCTGGTGGCTTCATTCAACGCCTTAAGCTCCACCCGCAAAGCCTCCGCTCCCAGCATCGCACACGGCAAAGACCCCAACCCACCAGCATTCGAAACCGCCGCCGCCAGC
The DNA here is from genome assembly GCA_964446185.1 of uncultured Marinobacter sp. Taxonomy (GTDB): domain Bacteria; phylum Pseudomonadota; class Gammaproteobacteria; order Pseudomonadales; family Oleiphilaceae; genus Marinobacter. The sequence goes on from CAYUNQ010000099.1 coordinate 4,199, forward strand.
CGATAATCCTGAACCCCCGCCATCGGCGCCTGGATGATGGGCTTCTCGATGTTAAACAGGGCTGTTAGCGCGTTACGCATACTCTCTCCTCCAATTCGGGGTCAGACCCCCGGTACATTTCACCTGGCCAAATGTATTGGGGGTCTGACCCCCAAAGGGTGTCGGTTGGGCCAAGGTTTGTGGTGGGGTGGGTTGGTAAGTTTACCGGAATAACAAGTTTAACGAGCGGAGTGTGGGTTGTATGAGCAGGCAGGTTTTTATTACCGGCGGGGCCAGTGGTATCGGGTTGCAGCTGGCGCGGAGTTATGTGCGCACGGGCGCAGCGGTGACTTTGTTTGATGTGCAGCCGGCGGAGCAGGCGGTGGCGGAGCTTTCGGCGCTTGCCGGGGCGCACAAGGTGCGGGCGTTTACGGTGGATATTACCCGGCCGGAGCAGGTGCGGGAGGTGTTTGCGGAGGCCGCCCGGGAGGCACAGCCGGATGTGTTGATTCACTGCGCCGGCATTTGTGTGGCGGCGGATTTCGAGGCAATTGATGACGACACCTACGCCCGGGTGATCAACATTAACCTGGTTGGCTCCCGCAATGTGGTGGCGGGTGCGTTGCCGCATCTTAAATCCGGCTCGCAGCTGGTGCTGATTGCCTCCATGGCCGGGCTGGTGGGTTGTTACGGGTATGCGGCTTACTGCGCTTCGAAATACGGCGTGGTGGGGCTGGCGGAGGTGTTGCGGATTGAGCTGGCACAGAAGGGGATTGATGTAACCGTGGTGTGCCCGCCAGAGGTGGAAACGCCGATGGTGGAGGCGGAGCGGTTGAACCGGCCGAAGCAAACGGAAACCCTGAAACTGATGGCCGGCACCCTGCCGCTGGATTATGCCGTTCGGCAGATTCGAAAGGGCATTGATGCCCGGCGCTTCATGGTAATCCCGGGCTGGCGGGCCCGGGGGTTGTGGTTCACCAACAAGTTGTTGCCGGGCTGCTTTACCCGGCGGTTGGCGGATTTTTTGGTTGCTAGGGGATAAGGTCCAGTTGGGCGCGGATTTCCTCCGCGCTTGGGCGCAATTGGGGCAGGCCCTTGCGGGTTCTTCGCTCACTCAGGTAGTAAAGAATGGGCGAGGCGATGAACACGGAGGAGCTGGTGCCGATGACGATTCCGAACAGCATGGGCAAGGCGAAGCTGGATACCGCAGCACCGCCGGCGATGCCCATGGGCAACAGTGCCAGGAAGGTGGTCACGGAGGTGAACACGGTTCGGGTCAGGGTGGAGGAGATGCTCTGGTTGAGCAGGTCCAGCATGGGCATGTCGGGCGTTTGCCGCAGGTTTTCCCGGATGCGGTCGAATACCACCACCTTGTCGTTCACCGAATAACCAATCAGCGCCAGCAAAGCGGCCACGGCGGTGAGGTTGAACTCCACGCCGGCCAGGGCGAAGAAGCCGATGGTTTTGGTGAGGTCCAGGGCGATGGTGAGGGTGGCGGCCAGGGCGAAGTGGGATTCAAAGCGAATCCACAGGTAGGCCAGCATGCCGGCGCCTGCCAGCAGGATGGCCAGGATGGTGGCGTCGCTGAAGCCGCCGCTGACTTTCGGGCCCACCAGGTCGACTTTCGGGAAGCTGGCGTCTGCTTGAATGCTGAGCACCGCAGATTTCAGGGCTTCGACCGGGTGATCTGAACCTTCGCCCACGGCAGTCTGGGCCGGAAGGCGGATGAGGAAATCGCCTTCGTCACCGAGTTCCTGAATGGAGGCGCTGGCCAGGCTTTGGTTTGCCAGTGTGGTTCGGAGTTCATCCACGGAGACAGACGGTGCCGTCACTTCCACCAGGGTGCCGCCGGTGAAATCCACGCCGTAATCCAGCCCCGGCTGGATGAACAGGGCGATGGAGGCAATCGACAGAACGCCAGACAGCACCAGGCCAATCACCCGGCCTTTCATGAAGTTGATGCCTCTCTCGCTCAGACGGTCCAGCCAGGCGAAGCCTGCAATGGTGAGCGGTTCCCGCTCCCGGCCCTTGATCCACCATTCCATCACCAGGCGGTTGAAGGCCACGGCGGTGAACAGGGAAGTGAGCAAACCGATGCCGATGGTTACCGCGAACCCTTTTACCGGGCCGCTGCCGAACATAAACAGCAGGCTGACGGCAATCAGGGTGGTGATGTTGGAATCCACAATGGTGCTGTAGGCACGCCCGAAGCCTTCCCGAAGTGCCATCCAGGCGGGTTTACCTTTGCGGGATTCCTCCCGGATGCGTTCGTTGATCAGGATGTTGGCATCGACCGCCATGCCAATGGTGAGGATGATGCCGGCAATGCCGGGCAACGTGAGGGTGGCCCCCAGCAGGCTGAGGATGCCGAAGACCAGGCCGATGTTGATGGCCAGCCCGGTACAGGCAATCAGCCCCCAGCGGCCGTAGATGCCGAGCATGAAGGCGGCCACCAGCGCTGCGCCGAGCAGGCCGGTGTTCACGCCCATGGCGATGGCATCGCTGCCGAGGTCTGGCCCTACCGTGCGTTCTTCGATGACGTTCAGGGGCGCGGGCAGGGCGCCGGCTCTCAGTAACAGGGCCAGGTTGCTGGCTTCTGCGGTGGTGAAGGCGCCGCTGATTTCGCCGCTGCCGCCGGCGATGACGCTGCGAATGACCGGCGCGGTGATCACCTGGTTATCCAGCACGATGGCCAGTGGCCGGCCGATGTTCTGGCGGGTGATGTCGCCGAACAGGCGGGCGCCCTCGGAGTCGAGTTTGAAGTTGACCACCGGTTCGGTGGTGTCCTGGTTGAAGGCCATCTGGGCATCGCTGATGTGCTCGCCCTGCATGGCTACCCGTTTCTCCAGCACGTATTCCTGTTCGCCCGAGGCGTCGGTTAGCCGGAGAATGGCGGAGCGCCGGGTTTCATCCGGCTTGGCGGCCCAGTGAAAGGTCATCTGGGCGGTGGTGCCCAGCAGTTCCCGGATTTCTGACGGGTCGGCTACGCCGGGCATTTGTACCAGGATATGGTTCTTGCCCTGGCGGGTAATGCTGGGTTCCACCAGGCCGGTTTCATTCAGGCGCCGGCGTACTACTTCCAGGCTGCGTTCGACGGCATCTTTCAGAACCAGGTCTTCCGGTTGGCCCGGGTTATTGGCGAGCAGCTCGGTGGCGTCGACTTCCAGCAGCAGGTGTGAGCCGCCTTGCAGGTCGAGCCCCAGGGCAAGGGTGTTCTCCAGGTACCAGTCCGGGAATTTATCGGCCAGGTTGGCCGGCAACAGATTCGGCATTGCACTCAGCAGCCCGAGCACAATCACCAGGCCATACACCATGGCCCGTGAACGTAATGATTTCATCGGTAATCCTTGATAAACAGGGTCGCGTTCAGACGGGCGTTACGGCCGGTCTGCGTGATGTTCTGTACAGGGGATTACGCGATGGGCGGTGCCCGAAGGGGTGGCGTGGTGAAATCAGCGAGGGACGCTGCTCGCTCGGTGCGGTAGTTGGCTGCCGGCACCGGAGAGCGGGACTGCGACCAGAGCAGAGCACCTAGAAGTTGGGCCAGGTGCTCCGGGGAATCAATGAAGGGTTCGTCTTCCACTGGGCCGGTCTGTGCCACCGCCAATGCCGGGTTGTGGCTGGCAACCACCAGGTGGTCCAGGTGATTGACAACAACCTTGCCCGCTGCGCTCGGCTGGGCGTGCGCCTGGGTGATCGAACTCAGAAGAACCAGCGCAAACACAGCCACAGCAAAGCCGGACACCATCTGGCGCCAGGGCGGTAACTGCATTGCACGGAATCGGTTCATGGAATTCTTCCCAAGGAATATTGGCATTATTGGGGCAGATGCTGGGGTATTCAAGCTGGCGGGTCAGACCCCCGGTACATTTACTGAGGTGAAATGTACCGGGGGTCTGACCCCGAATCAGGAGAGGGCCTGGTGGAGGTCGGCGATCAGGTCCTCGGCATCTTCCAGGCCGACGGACAGGCGCAGCATGCCGTCGCCGATGCCGCGTTTGAGGCGTTCTTCGCGGCTCAGGCCGTGGTGGCTTGTGGCGCTGGGTTGGCTGACCAGGCTTTCTACGCCGCCCAGGCTGGTGGCAAGCAGGAATATGTTCAGGGAATCCGCCACTTTTTCGGCTGCTTGCTGGCCGCCTGCTACCTCAATACTGAGCATGCCACCGAAGCCGGTCATTTGTTGTTTGGCCAGGTCGTGGCCTTCGAAGGAAGGCAGGCCAGGGTAGTGGACTTTGGTTACTTTCGGGTGCTGTTCCATGGCCCGCGCCACCGCCATGGCGTTTTCGTTGTGCTGGCGGATTCGTACCGGCAGGGTGCGCAGGCTGCGGGAGAGCAGGGCCGCAGTTTCCGGGGCGATCAGCTGGCCCAGGTTTTTGCGCCAGGCAGCGACCGGTTTAGCCAGTTCGGCTGAGGTCATCAGAGCCCCGGCGGTGATGTCGCTGTGGCCGCTCAGGTATTTGGTGGCGCTGTGCAGCACCAGGTCTGCCCCCAGTGCCAGCGGTTGCTGGTTGATGGGGCTGGCGAAGGTGTTATCAACGGCCACCAGGGCGCCGTGTTGGTGGGCGGTTTCGGCGATGGCGCGAATGTCCAGGATGGCCATGTTCGGGTTGGCCGGGGTTTCGAAATACACCAGTTTGTCCGGTTCGCCCAGCTCGTTGGCCAGATGGTTCTGTTCTTCACGAAACAGGAAGGTGACCGGAATGCCCAGGGCCATGCAGTGATTTTTAAGCAGCTCCTGGGTGCCGCCGTACAAGTCCCCCACGCAGACAATGCCTTTGCGGCCGTGGGCCAGCAAGGTGGCAGAAATCGCCGCCATGCCCGAGCCAAACGCCAGTGCTGCTTCCGCCTGCTCTAGCCCAGCCAGCCCCTGTTCCAGCTCCCGGATGCTGGGGTTGGTGCCCCAGCGGGTGTACAGGTTGCCTTCGCTGCGCCCTTCAATCACATCCAGCAGGGCTGCCGTGTTCTCGAACCGGTAGGTGGTGGTGTTGTACACCGGCGAGTAGGGGCTGCCGAACTGATCCTTGTGGCGACGGTTGTGGATGATGCGGGTGGCGGGGCCTTGGTTATCTGGGGTGGTCATCGTGGTTCCTGTCACTTTTGGGGGTCAGACCCCCGATACATTTGGTGGCATCAAATGT
>CAYUNQ010000100.1:0-8497 GCA_964446185.1 uncultured Marinobacter sp.
TCGCTAGCAGCAGGAAAGCGTCAGACAGCAGAAGATCCAGGTCAGCCTGAAGGTCTTCATCGCTGTTTTCCAGCGGCTGCGAAACGTAGTTGGCCAGGGTGTCGTAATGGTAGTCCGAAGGGGACAGGCCTTCATTCGACACCTCGTGGATGACCAGCAGCAGTTCGTCCCTTGCCGGGAATGAGCGCCAGGCCGGCTCGTAGTTCCTAGCTTGGTAGAATTGCACAAGGGCGTCACGGGAGTGCAGTGGTGCACCAAGAACCATCACCGGCTCACCGGCCTGCAAGGCCTCGACCCGGTTGATAATACTATCGTCGCTGTAGGATTTTCCGGTCAGCGCCAGTAACATCAGGCCCAGCAGGCAGTGTTGCCAGAACGTTCGACGGTTTGCATCCTGCATCTGTTTCCCCTCCGTGTCATCATTGGCGTTCAGACCCAGCCGATCTAACTTGCTTGCCGGAGCCAGCTTTTATTCATGTCTGACCTGACTTTAGTCCAGTATATCCTGATTGCACTGATCTTTGTCTGGAGCGGGTTTGTCCGGTCAGGGCTGGGCTTCGGCGGTGCCGTGTTGTCCCTACCGTTCCTTTTACTGGTTCTTGATGAACCTTTGGTGTTTCTGCCGCTGATATCCATACATCTGCTGGTGTTCTCCTCGCTTACCATCTGGCTCAACAACCGGAAGGGTTCGAAAGGGCGGCAGGTGGGTGGTACCGGCACGGTAGACTGGCGCTATCTGGGGCGCATGCTTGCGGTCATGATTGTGCCCAAGCTGATCGGAGTGTTCGGGCTGCTTACCTTTCCGGGTTATGTGATGAGCTCGATTATCTTCGTGATCGTGGCGCTCTATTCGCTGTCTTACATTGCCAACCGCCCGTTCCGTAGCGGCAGCAAGACCGTTGATGCGATTTTTCTCATGCTGGGAGGCTACATCAGCGGTACCTCACTGATCGGTGCGCCGTTGATCATCGCGGTGGCAGCCCAGCACCTGCCCAAGGAAAAACTCAGGGACACTCTGTTTGCCCTGTGGTTTATTCTGGTGCTGATCAAGCTGTCGGCCTTTATCTGGGCGGGGGTGGACCTGCAGTTGGTCCACCACCTGTGGCTGCTGCCAGCGGCGGCCGTGGGACATGTGATCGGGCTGTATGTGCACGATCGCATGCTCCAGACCGAAGGCTCGGTGTTTTACCGGGTACTGGGTGTGGTGCTGCTGGTGGTCAGCACCATCGGGCTGGTTTCGGTCTTGAGATAGGCGTAATCTGTCAAGAATACATCTATTTTGGGAGCTACCGCTATGAAGGCGACCGATCCCGACTTCGCCGCCAGGCGCCAGGCCATGGTGAAGTACCAGCTTGCCGGCAGGGGCGTTCATGATGGCCGGGTTCTGGAGGCCATGGCCCGGGTGCCCCGGGAGGCCTTTGTGCCGGACCATCTTGCCGATGAAGCCTACGAAGATCATCCCCTGCCTATTGGCCATGGCCAAACCATTTCACAACCTTACATTGTGGCCCTGATGGCCGAAGTTTTAGAACTCACCGGGCGGGAGCGGGTGCTGGATATTGGCACTGGCTCCGGGTACGCCGCAGCCGTACTGGCCAGTCTGGCCCTGGAAGTGTATTCCATTGAACGTATACCCGAACTTGCCGGGCTGGCCCGCCGCAACCTTGATGCGGCGGGGTTTTCCCAGGTGCATGTGGTCTGCGGTGATGGCACCCTGGGTTGGCCGGAAGCCGCACCCTTTGATGGCATATGCGTAGCCGCCGGTGCACCAATAGTTCCGGAATCCCTCAAGCAGCAACTGGCGATTGGGGGGCGAATGGTCATACCGGTAGGGCCAGAGCAGTCCAGTCAGCAGTTGGTGGTAGTTACCCGCCGTTCAGAACATGACTACCAACGGGAAGACTTCGGAGATGTACGCTTTGTGCCTCTGGTGGGGGAGGAAGGCTGGTCCTGAGAGAGCTTCAGGAGCCAAGCATTCCGGCATAGGTCATGTAGAAAAAAACACACGAACCAAGCAGGATCAAAGCCCAGGCTGGAGCGGTCATGGCGGAGCGTGTCGGCTTGTTCATAGCTACCTCCTTCGGTATGGCTAATCTTACGCGGACTTTCTCACTCTAGACCATCATTGACGAATGTCACGAATTGTATTTTGTGTAACAGGTCGCGATATCGATACTAATAGTCAATCGTCGCGGTGCTTCTTGCTATTGAGGAGGGGGGAGAGTCGGGTACTATCAGACAGGACACAATAAAGATAACTTTCAGACAATATGACTATAACAACAATATGGAGTCCGTATGGCTATTGACCCGCAGAAGCCCACGTCAGTACACAGTCTGTTTTACTGGGCGGAGAAAAACCCAGACAACGTTTACCTGACCCAGCCGTATTCCGATGGCCGGGTGGAAGACATCACCTGGGGGCAGGCAGCGGACCAGGTGCGCCGGATGGCTGGACACCTGAACAGTCTCAAGTTACCGCAACCCAGCAATATCGCCATTCTTGGCAAGAACAGTGCGCACTGGATCCTGGCTGACCTGGCCATCTGGGCGGCTGGCCACGTAAGTGTGCCCCTGTACCCGACCCTGAATGGTGAAACTGCCACCTATGTACTGGAACACAGTGAGGCGAAGCTGTTGTTCCTTGGCAAGCTGGATGGCACTGCCGATGGCTGGAACGACATCAAGGGGCATCTGCCGGCCGATCTGCCGATTATTTCGTTGCCCATGTCTCCCCGGGATGACACGGCGAAGTGGCTGGACATCGTAGCCAGTCAGTCGCCTGCTGAACCGCGGCTGCCAGATCCGGATGACCTGGCCACTATTGTTTACACTTCGGGTAGCACCGGCAGGCCCAAAGGGGTGATGCACAGTTTCCGAACTATGATCTCGGTGGCTGACGGCCTGCAGCAGTTATTCCCGGTGTCATCTTCCGAACGCATGTTGTCGTACCTGCCGCTGGCCCATGTGGCGGAGCGTGCCGCGGTGGAAACCCAGTCTCTGTATTACGGCTTTCACCTGTACTTTGCCAACTCGCTGGACACCTTCCAGGAAGACTTGCAGCGGGCGCGGCCTACATTGTTTTTCTCGGTACCTCGCCTGTGGATGAAGTTTTATCTGGGCGTGAATGCCAAGTTGCCACCAAAGAAACAGAAGATACTGTTCAGCATTCCCGTGCTCGGTTCCCTGGTGAAAAAGAAGGTGCTGAGACAGCTGGGGCTGGATCATTGCCGGGCAGCACTGACAGGTGCGGCACCGCTGTCAGCAGAAATCATTAGCTGGTACCGGAATCTTGGGCTGGAACTGCTGGAAGTGTATGGCATGTCTGAAAACTTCGGTTATTCCCATGCCAACAGGCCCGGGCAGGCAAAGGTCGGCAGCGTTGGTCTGGCCAACCCGGGGGTGGAGCATCGCATCGGTGAGGGTGGCGAGATTCAGGTAAAAAGCCCGGGCCAGATGGTGGGCTATTTCAAGAACGAAGAGAAAACCCGGGAAGACATCACCGACGACGGTTTTCTGAAAACCGGAGATATGGGGGAGATCGACCAACAGGGCTTTCTTCGCATCACTGGCCGCGTTAAAGATCTGTTCAAGACATCCAAGGGCAAATACGTAGTGCCCGTGCCTATCGAGAACCGCTTCAACCACCCGAAGGCGGAAGTGGTGTGCGTGGCCGGTGCGAACCAGCCGCAACCCTGCCTGATGGTTCTGTTGTCAGAAGAAACCCGGGATGAACTGGACCGGGGCGCGGACCGCACCGAACTGGAGCGGGAGCTGGCCCGGGAGCTGGATGCGGTGAATGCAGAATGCGAATCCCATGAAAAGGTGGCCTTTGTGGTGGTGGTCCGGGAGCCCTGGACGATGGAGAACGGCATGCTGACACCCACCATGAAGATCAAGCGCAACGTCATCGAGGATTTCTACAACCGCAAGATGGATGAGTGGTTTGCCCGGAGCGCCAAGGTGATCTGGGAGTTCTGAGGTTTTCTTTCGACCAACAAAAAACGCCGGCATGGAAACCATGCCGGCGTTTTTTCGTTCAGGCCTTGGGGTTAAACGCCGCCCTGTACCTGAGGCATATCCTGGGCAGCGGCAACGGCCTTGCGATTTACAATGCGCAGCTTGCGGCCGATAAACTGCACCACCTGTTTTGCTGCGGCACGGGTATACTGGCGCCGCATCTCCACTCCATTCTGGAGGATGCTTGACGGCAGTGGGCGAACGCTCGCGGTGTGCTTATGAATCATGGCGCCTTCCTCCTTACTCGGGTGGCTGGGATTGTTAACTTGCAAACAATTGTAGGGGTTCTTATTTGCAGCTTGAATACGTTAAAATCCGTATCCGCGTTGCAAATATGCAGTAACTATGGACTGGGATTATCTTCGATATATACGAGCCCTGGCAATAGCCGGTACCTTCGCAAAAGCCGGTGAATTGCTGGGTGTGCACCAAACCACTGTCTTACGGCGACTTGATCAGATGGAAGAGTCGCTGGGCGTTCAGTTTTTCGAGCGTAACCGGGATGGATTGAAGCTGACTCCGGTCGGCGAGATGGCCTTCCGGGAGGCGGAGCGGTTGGCTACCGATATGGAAAACCTTGAGCGCAAACTGGTGGGCCAGGACGGCGCGCCCGTGGGCAAGGTGCGGATTGCCGCCGAAGACACCATGATGAATGAGCTGCTCAGCCCGATTCTGGCGGAGCTGGTGCGGGAATATCCGGACATCGAACTGGAAGTGCTCACCGATAACGATGTGGCCAACCTCAGCCACCGGGAAGCAGACCTGACCCTGCGCCCGGAGAACAAGCCCCAGGCCACCCTGGAGGGCGAGCGCATTGCCGCGATCGATTCGGCGGTTTACGGCGCAACCAAGTACTGCCGGCGCAACCGCGATATGGACCCGGAAAACCGCCCGGAAGCATGCACCTGGATTATCCCGGATGAGTCTTTCAGCCACCTGGCAACGGGCCGCTGGTACCGGAAACAGCTCAAGAACGTAAACTCGGTGATCCGCTGCAACAGCCTGCAAGCGATGGTGGCGCTGGCCAGGGCTGGCGCCGGGTTGGCGGTGCTGCCCTGCTACCTTGGCGAGCCGGCAAAGGAGTTGCGCCGCCTGTCCGACCCCCTGGATGGTGAAAGTGTCGACCTCTGGCTGCACGTAAACCAGGATACCCAGCAAATGGCCCGGGTGCGGATTGTGATGGAGTTTCTGGCCGAACGCCTGCAGGCGCTGGAGCCTGCCATCGAGTTCAGCGCCACACTTTGAGCTTAGCTGTCGGCCGAACAGAACGGCCAGAACTGATACCAGCGCCAGCACTGGAATTCCGCTTCGCAGGTTTGCAGCTGATTGTGGTAACGGAAGGCCCGGTTCTGAACCCGCTGAGCGAGGGATTTGATGGCGGGTTTCTGGTCAAAGGACCGCCGGGCATAGCCTCCGCGCCCCTCGTGATAGGCCAGGTACAACTGCCGGGGTGAGGTAAGCGGGATGCCGACATGCCGGTTACTGAGGTGGTTGTACCAGCCCACAAAATCCAGCGCGTACTCCATATCTGTCCGTACCGTCCGCCAGCTGCCGTCAGTGGCGATCAGGTACTCGCCCCAGGCCGGGTCCAGTGCCTGGGCATAGCCCAGAGCCGTGGTGGGCCGTCGCCAGGGTATCCGCCCCCAAAGCCGGGTGCGGGGCGGCCGGGCGTGGCTGCGGAACGAGGATTCGTAATAAACAAAGGCCAGCTGCGTGGCGATGGGCGTGCCCCATTTTTCCTCCGAGGCCCGGGCGTAGTCGTACCACACCGTATGCTCCCTGAAGATCTCACAGAGGTCTTCAGGATTGGCCGGTGGTTCCGGGGCCAGCAGGCTGAAACGAAGGGTGGCCCAGATGCCGAGTGTCAGGCCCAGAACGGGCAGCCCGTACCAGCTCAGGCGGGAGCGCCAGACATTAAATCGCTTGTTACGGATTTTTCGGTAATTTCGGGTTTTTCTGCGCCGTATCCCTACCAAACTGTCATCTCCGAAGGATTGGGAGCACTTGCCGGAAAGCCTCTGGGCGTGTCATAAACAGGGCCGTTCCCGTAACAGGATAATAGTGAAATGCGACTGATCTCCCTAGTTAAACCTCTTTTAGTCACCGGGCTGTTGTTGTCCGGCGGGGCTTACGCATCAACGGATGCCCGTGAGGTACTGTCGGCATCGCCGATTGACGACATCGTTGCCCAGTATCCTGCAATGATGAGCCAGGGTATTCGGGATGGTCTCAAACAGAGCGGTCAGGTACCGCCGATGGTAGCCGACACCATTGGTTATGTGGTGAGCAGCAGTTATCGGGCCGAGGACATCGAGCGCAAGCTGGTGGCCAGCCTGGATGCCTCGCTCACGGATAAGCAGCTTGAGGAAGTGTACGCCTGGTACCAGACGCCCGTCGCCCAGAAGATCTCCCGGGCCGAGGTTGCCGCCTCAGCCCCGGCGGTATGGCCCGAGATGCGCGACAGGGCTGGGGAGTTGAACGAATCTTACAAGGGAACCGCCCGGGAACAGTTGTTTGACCGTTTCGACCGGGCTTCCCGCGCGACAGAAACGACGATAGACACAACCATTGCTGTGCAGATGGGGCTGGCAACGGCCATGGCGGCGCTGAACACAGATTCGGTAAATGGTGAGCGGTTACGCCAGCGGCTGGAAAGCCAGCGCGCGATGTTGCAGGGTATGGTTGGGCAGCAAGTGTATGACGGCTACCTGTACACCTACCGGAATATCAGTGTTCAGGAGCTGAAGCTGTATCTGGATTTTCTGGAAAGTGAGGCGGGTAAGCGATTTACCGAGGTGGCCACGGCAAGTATCCAGGCCTCCATCACAGACCCTATCGAAACGATTGGCACCCAGCTGGCACGGTTCAGGAATTTCGGGGCAGGGCAGTCGCAGTAAAGGTGAAAGAAGCCAGCCGCCTGCCCGGGTGACCGTGCAGGCGGCTGTTCAGGCTCAGCTGCGGGAAGTCACTTCCAGCAGGTGATAGCCGAACTGGGTCTTGACCGGCCCAATCACGGTGTTCAGGTCGCTGCTGAACACGGCCTTGTCAAACTCGGGAACCATCTGGCCCGGGCCAAAGGAGCCCAGGTCGCCGCCGTTACGGCCAGACGGGCAGGATGAGTGTTGCTTCGCGACTTCGGCGAAATCCTGGCCACCTTCAATAGCCTTCTTCAGTTCTTCACATTTCGCTTCGCTGTCTACCAGAATGTGGCGTGCAGTTGCTTGTGCCATGATCATTATCCTGTTGTCGGATGGGGGGGATGGACGGAAACGTCTGACACGAATGCTGCCTTCACAGCCCGCTGCTGGCAAGCCCTTTTTATCCGTGTTTCTGCGGTCTGACAGTCTTGCCGGCAAACATGTACAATGCCGGCTTTCGTTTGCCGGCGCCCGGCTGGCCCTCACGCTTATAGGTTCTTTTCTTGATCTCCACTGCCAATCTCACCATGCAATTCGGGGCCAAGCCCCTGTTTGAAAACGTATCTGCCAAATTCGGCAACGGCAACCGTTACGGTCTGATCGGTGCCAACGGCTGCGGCAAATCCACCCTGATGAAAATCCTCGGTGGCGACCTGGAGCCGTCCGCCGGCCAGGTCATGCTGGAGCCGAATGTCCGCCTTGGTAAACTGCGCCAGGATCAGTTCGCCTATGAGGATTGCACGGTGATGGACACCGTGATCATGGGCCATGAGGAACTGTGGCGGGTCAAGAAAGAGCGGGACCGCATCTACTCCCTGCCGGAAATGAGCGAAGAAGACGGCATGGCCGTGGCAGACCTGGAAGTAGAATTTGCCGAAATGGACGGCTATACCGCCGAATCCCGCGCCGGTGAACTGCTGTTGGGCCTGGATATTCCGCTGGAGCAGCATGAAGGACCCATGAGCGCCCTGGCCCCGGGCTGGAAACTTCGCGTGTTGCTGGCCCAGGCCCTGTTCTCAGACCCGGACGTACTGCTGCTGGACGAGCCCACCAACCACCTGGACATCAACACCATCCGCTGGCTGGAAAATATCCTGGTGGCCCGCAACAGCACTATGATCATCATCTCCCACGACCGCCACTTCCTGAACAGCGTGTGCACCCACATGGCGGACCTGGACTACGGCGAACTGCGCCTGTTCCCCGGCAACTACGACGAATACATGACCGCTGCCACCCAGGCCCGCGAGCGCATGTTGTCAGACAACGCCAAGAAGAAGGCCCAGATTGCCGAACTGCAGCAGTTTGTCAGCCGCTTCTCGGCCAACGCTTCGAAAGCCAAGCAGGCGACCTCTCGCGCCCGTCAGATCGACAAGATCCAGCTGGAAGATGTAAAACCCTCAAGCCGGGTGAGTCCGTTTATCCGCTTCGAGCAGGGCAAGAAACTGCACCGTCAGGCGGTCACCCTGGTGGGCCTGACCAAGGGCTTTGATGATGGCCCTCTGTTCAAGAACCTGGACCTGCAGATCGAAGCCGGCGAGCGCGTGGCCATCATCGGC
>CAYUNQ010000100.1:8507-9121 GCA_964446185.1 uncultured Marinobacter sp.
GCCCCAACGGTATCGGTAAAACCACCTTGCTGCAGTGCCTGGCCGGCGCCTATGAGCCGGATGCCGGTGAGGTGAAGTGGACCGACAGTGCCGAAGTGGGTTACTTCGCCCAGGACCACACCGCAGACTTCGCCCGTGACGACACCCTGACCGACTGGATGGCCCAATGGACAACCGGTGGCGAGCAACTGGTGCGCGGTACTTTGGGGCGCATGCTGTTCTCCGGGGATGACATCGGCAAGTCGGTGAAGGTGATTTCCGGTGGTGAGCAGGGGCGGATGCTGTTTGGTAAGCTGATTCTGCAGAAGCCGAATGTGATGTTGATGGATGAGCCCACCAACCACCTGGATATGGAGTCCATCGAGGCGTTGAACCTGGCGCTGGAGAATTATCCGGGTACGCTGATTTTCGTCAGTCATGATCGGGAGTTTGTTTCTTCGCTGGCGACTCGGATTATCGAGTTGAAGCCGGATGGCATTACCGACTTCAGTGGCACCTATGATGATTATCTTCGGAGTCAGGGTTACGTTTAAGTTCTGACTAAGAGTTACCTGTCCAGAGCTTGGTGCTGGCGGGCAGTTGGGGATGGCTTTCCAAAACACGCTCCTTGCGGC
>CAYUNQ010000101.1:0-4257 GCA_964446185.1 uncultured Marinobacter sp.
CCGCCAATGAACCTGGCGGTGCCCCGCTGCTCCCCGCACTTCGATTTCCAAGCAGTAACAGGTGTGTCCACCAGCGAAATAAGGTATTCCCCGTGAGGGAGGAGTATTGCTGACAGCAATACCCGGACAACAAAAAAAGGGCTCCCCGCAGGGAGCCCTTGTCACAACACTGATGTTAATCAGTGGATTCTGTTACCGCTGGATATGCTGGTACTCACCAGAATCCTTGGTGGCCAGGCTGACCACGACGATGGCGATAAACGCTGCGATGAAACCAGGGATGATTTCATACACGCCCGGGCCACCCATGAAGCTGCCGTTCCAGCCCAGGGAAATCCAGAGCATCACCGTACCGGCACCCACGATCAGGCCAGCCAAGGCACCAGCACCGTTGGTGCGGGACCACATCAGGCCGAGGATGATCAGCGGGCCGAAGGCAGCACCGAAACCGGCCCAGGCGTTACTGACCAGCGCCAAAACCTGGGAGTTCGGATCAGACGCAATCACCGCAGCGACCAGGCCAACCGCCACCACACAGGCACGGCCGACATTTACGCATTCCTTGTCGGTGGCTTCTTTACGCAGGAACAAGCGGTAGAAGTCTTCGGTCAGGGACGCAGAAGACACCAGCAGCTGACTGGAGATGGTACTCATAACCGCCGCCAGCAGGGCCGCGTACAGGAAGCCGGTAATCAACGGGTGGAACAGCAGGTCAGCCAGGATGATGAAGATGGTCTCCGGGTCCGCGACGTCCATACCGTTGCGAATGGCGTAAGCGCGACCAAACACACCCAGGGAGATGGCACCGATCAGGGAGATGGCCATCCAGGACATACCGATGTTACGGGCTACAGACACCTCGTGCACAGAACGGATTGCCATAAATCGCACGATGATGTGCGGCTGGCCGAAGTAACCCAGACCCCAGGCTACCGCTGACAGCCAGCCCACCAGGGTCAGCCCCTCTGTCCAGGACAGCAAGGTTGGATCAACGCTGTTCAGGGTTTCAGACGCCTGGGCGAAGCCGCCACCGCCTTCACCGAACAGCACCACCGCCGGCATGATAACCAGTGCCAGCATCATAATGCAGCCCTGGACAAAGTCGGTCATGCTCACCGCCAGGAACCCACCCACAACCGTGTACGCCAGTACCACGCCGAGGGTGATCACAATGCCGACGCCGTAGTCGCTCATACCGCCGAAATTGAAGATACCGGCGAAGGCGCTTTCAAACAGTTTACCGCCAGCCACCAGGCCAGACGCGGTATAAACCGCGAAGAACACTACGATTACAACGGCAGACACCGTACGCAGTGGCAGAGCTTTCGTCGGGAAGCGGTTGGCCAGGAAAGCCGGGATGGTCAGGGCATTACCGTAGTGCACGGTTTGTTCACGCAGCCTGGGTGCAACAATCACCCAGTTGATGAACGCACCCACAAACAGGCCGATACCGATCCAGGCATCTGCCAGACCGGTAACAAACAGCGCCCCGGGCAAACCAAGCAGCAGCCAGCCGCTCATATCCGAAGCACCGGCCGACAAGGCCGCTACTTTCGGACTCAGGCCGCGCCCGCCCAGCATGTAATCTTCAGCTGTCGCCGAGGCCTTCCGCATGGCGTAAATGCCAATGCCGATCATAATCGCAAAGTACGCAAATAGACTGATCCAAACGCCAATAGCCATAAGGCTCCTCCGGTTTAATGGAACGGACTGGGTCCGCTCGCAGAGCACAGTGCTGACACCAGGCCGGCTTACTGTGCTGCTTTTCTTATTTACCTGAAATCCTTCCTGACTGGAGCGGGATACTCCCGCACAGATACTCCCTCAATATAGTTGAATGCCGCCAGTTTGCGACAATCACCCACCCTGATGACACAGGGCAGGAGCACAGCACTCTAAGTTAGTATTACTACGGACCTCCCGCTTACGAAATCCTACGATTGTTTTGCACAATCCTACGGGACCGTCGATTTTTGCGGCAGATCAGGCTACCCGTTCACCAAACTGTAACCGGGAGGGTGTTGTCCCCTTGTATTTACGCAAGGCGTTGGTCAGGGCGCTCTGGGAAGAAAAGCCGGTTCGGTAGCTTATTTCCGAGACAGAAAGGGTGGTAGAGGAGAGCAGATTCACAGCCTGTTCAAGCCGCGTCTGTATCAGGAACTGATGGGGCGTAATGCCCGACACTTCACGAAACACTTCGTGGAACCGGCTGACACTCAGGCAAGACTCCCGGGCCAGGTCCTGCACGGTGATCTTGCGATGCAGGTTACCGAGGATATAGCCGCGAACGGCGTCCGGGCTGATGCTGTGTCGCCGGGTCCGGGCGCCCCGCCCTTCGACTATCCGGTCAGCCATGCTGTAAAGAATACTGGCTGCCAGGTGGCGGTGCAGCGGTTCGTTGTCCGGCGAGCGGTCGAATTCACCGGCAGCAAACTGAACCAGCCCCTGCAGGCGGTTGTCCATCTGCACCGTGCAAGGCCGCTCGAACATCCGGGCCATACGCTCGTAGTCGGCGTGGGCCGGTGTGTCCAGTGCCGGGCTCAGGGGATCCAGGTTGATCACCAGCACGTGGTTCTGCTGATCACCCCAGTAGTCGTGCTTTGCCTCTGTTGGCACCAGGCATGCCTTCCAGGTATCCAGGTAGGAACCGACGCCATCCACGCTCAGCTCCGCAGAGCCACGCACCCCCACCACAATCTGGTGATGCTCGTGGTGGTGCTGTTGCGAATTAACCGGCAATTTCAGAAGCTTTGCGTCGAGCATTAAAGCTGTACGCCTTTCATTGAGAATGTGTTTCAATTAAAGCAGATCGTCAAAGAAAGTGCACGAAATCAAGTAATAAGGCGCGCTATTCGACAGCAAGTGTCAGGACTGAACCGGCGCCCTGGCGAGGGCCGTCAGCAACGCTGTCACACTTTCCGACACCTGCTCCAGTGGCAAGGCAGCGTTCACAACGTGGTATTTCATCGGCGCGGCGGCAGCCCGGGCCAGATAGGTGTCGCGGATTCTCTGAAAAAACGCCAGTGCCTCCTGCTCGAACCGGTCCAGTTCACCCCGTTTCTTTGCCCTGGCCATGCCCGTTTCCACCGGCGCATCCAGCAGAATGATGTGATCCGGGCGCACATCCCCCTGCACCAGGGTTTCCAGCAGCGCGATGCGTTCCTGCGACACGCCCCGGCCACCGCCCTGATAGGCGAAGGTGGCATCGGTGAAACGGTCGCACAACACCCACTTGCCTTCGGCCAGCGCTGGCAGAATGCGGTTGTGCAGGTGCTGGGCACGAGCGGCAAACATCAGCAGCAACTCGGTAATTTCATGCACCGGCTCTTCTCTGGGGGCCAGCAACAGCTCCCGGATGTTTTCGGCCATCGGGGTGCCCCCGGGTTCCCGGGTAACCACCACATCAATACCAAGTGCTTTCAGGGTATCTGCGGCGTTCTTCAGCTGGGTAGATTTGCCAACCCCTTCGGTGCCCTCAAAGGTAATAAAGCGACCTCTGGTAACCATCAGTTTTCTCCGCCATTGCCTGGGCCGGCATCGGGAGCCGGGAACGACCGGTAATCTTCTCTCCGGTTGAGCTGGAACTCACGTACCGCCTTCTGGTGTTCGGCCAGGGTACGGGAAAACTTGTGGCTGCCATCGCCCCGGGCCACAAAGAACAGCGCATCGCCATCGGCCGGGTGCAGGGCCGCATGCACGGAATCCCGGCCCGGCAAGGCAATGGGAGTAGGCGGCAGGCCGTCGATGCGGTAGGTGTTATAGGGGGTATAGGCGCGCAAATCCCGGGTGCGGATGCGGCCGTCATAGTCATCACCCATGCCGTAAATCACGGTCGGGTCGGTCTGCAGGCGCATGCCTTTGTGCAAACGGCGCACAAACACGCCGGCCACCTCTTGCCGTTCATGGGCCACACCGGTTTCCCGCTCCACAATAGACGCCATGATGAGCGCCTCGTAGGGAGAATTGTACGGCAGGCCCTGCTCGCGATTTTCCCACTCTTCGTCCAGAACCCTGACCATACGGCTGTAGGCCCGTTTCAGGATATCCAGATCGGTCTCACTACCGCTGAACATGTAGGTGTCCGGGAAAAACCAGCCTTCCGGGTGCTGCCCTGCAGCCCCGACGGCCTCCATAACTTGTTCACTGGTCCAGTCAGTGGTCACTTTCCGGAGCTGCTCGGAATTCGCCAGAGCCGTTCTCATATCGGCGAAGGTCCAGCCTTCAATAAACTGAACGGCCCAGAGTTTGACCTTACCC
>CAYUNQ010000101.1:4267-9102 GCA_964446185.1 uncultured Marinobacter sp.
TCCAGCATGCTCACAGCCGTCATGCCGGGCAACAACTCGTAATCGCCCGCTTTGATCCGGGTCTTCTCCGGGTTCAATCGGCCGTATAGCCTCAGCCAGAGCGGATCCGCAACCAGGCCGGCGTCTGCCAGGGCCCGGGAAAGCCCGCCAAACGAGGTTCCGGGCTCGACGGTAAACAACACCGGCTCTTCCAGGGCAACAGGCTGCTTCAGGGCCTGTAGCCCCTGCCACAGCCAAAGTCCGGTACCGGCGGCTACCAGAAACGCCAGGACTACAATCAGAATCAGGAGCTTTCTGAACACGGGCATCATTCCACGGTCATATGGGAACGGCAGATTGTCGCAAGGTGCTGGTCTACTGGCAAATCCTGGCCAGCCAGTTTACGCACACCCACAACCCCGAGCACACTGTTAGTGAGGTACAGCCCCCGGCAAATGCCCGGCTGCAGGTGCTCTCTCAGCACCGGCCTTTGCTGAATCACCTCACCGGCCTGCTGCAAGCACCCGATCACCAACTGGCGCATAACACCTGCCACCGCCACAGAATCTGCCGGAGGGGTCAGCCAGCCATCATCTGTGGCGACAAACAGGTTGGTACGGGTGCCTTCGGTGATGTGTCCCTGGGCATTGGCCATCAACATCTCGAAGCAGTCGCCGGATAGCTCTCGGGCCGCCATCACCTGCTCAAGGCGATTCAGGGATTTGATACCCGCAAGCAATGGGTTAACGGTCAGAGGCACCCGGGAGAAGTCTGCCACCACGCCTTCAGCGTCCGGCAGGGGTGGTGCATCGGAGCAGAAAACAAGAAGGTTGGGAACCATGCCGGCAGCGGGCTGGTAGCCACGACCACCGGCACCGCGGGTCAGGATGAGCTTCAACACCCAAACCGAGCGCTCTTTGCCGTAACGCCCGAACGCTTCCTGGCAGACCGCCATAAGCTCATCCCGGGACACATCGATACCAAGGCGCCCGGCATCCCCCACCATGCGGTCCAGGTGGTACGCCAGCAAAGGTGCCTGATCACCTTCTACCCGGATAGTTTCAAACAAGCCGTCGCCATAGGCCAGGCCACGGTCTCCGGACGGCAGACCGCCCTGGTCTGCCCAGAAGCGTTGAATCACGACGCCCTCAGCCTTCGTACCGCCGGAAAATCAACGTGCCGTTGGTACCGCCAAAGCCGAAGGAGTTCGACAGCGCCACCCGGGCGTCTGCTTTGCGACTCTGATTGGCCACGAAGTCCAGGTCACAGCCGTCATCCGGGTTATCCAGGTTGATGGTGGGTGGCAGCACCCCGTCACGCAGGGCCAGCACGGAGAAAATGGCCTCTACCGCACCGGCGGCGCCCAGCAGGTGGCCAGTCATAGACTTGGTACTGCTCATCGCCAGCTTGCCGGCGTGGGCACCAAACACAGACTTAACCGCAGCCACTTCTGCCACATCGCCAACCAGCGTCGATGTACCGTGAGCGTTGATATAATCGACTTCTTCCGGCTTCAGGCCTGCATCCCGCAGGGCATTGGCCATAGACCGGGCGGCGCCATCACCATCGGCCGGGGGGGCAGTAATGTGGTGGGCATCGTCGCTCATCCCGAAGCCGACCACTTCGCCGTAAATCGTGGCACCCCGGGCCTGGGCGTGCTCCAGAGCCTCCAGAACGACCACACCGGCTCCGTCACTGAGTACAAAGCCATCCCGGTCTTTGTCCCAGGGTCGACTGGCTTTTTCGGGCTCATCATTGCGGGTAGACAGCGCCCGGGCCGAGCAAAATGCAGCAATACCGGACCGGGTCGTAGCCATTTCGGCACCACCGGCCAGCATCACATCGGCATCGCCGTATGCAATGGTGCGGGCGGCATAGCCGATATTGTGGGTGCCGGTGGTGCAGGCGGTCACAATCGCAATGTTCGGGCCTTTGTACCCGAAGCGGATCGCCGCGTTACCGGAAATCATGTTGATAACAGACGCGGGTACAAAGAACGGAGACACCTTGCGGGGGCCGGACTTTTCCATCTGGACAATGTTCTTCTCGATAAACTCCAGGCCGCCAATGCCGGAGCCGATGGCAATACCTACCCGCTCCTTGTCCAACTCCTGGTAATGCTCCAGGCCACTATCATCCACCGCCTGCTGGGCGGCAATCAGACCGTAGTGAATAAACGCATCAAGCTTTCGGGCATCCTTGGAGGACAGCCAAGGTTCCATGTCCAGGTTCTTCACGGCGCCGCCTATGCGTGTGTTGTACTCGCTGGCATCGAAACGATCGATCAAACCAATCCCGCTGCGCCCTGCGCACACGGCTTCCCAGGATGCACTGACATCGTTTCCTACCGGAGAAAGCATTCCCATGCCTGTAATGACAACCCGTCGCTTGCTCATAACCCCACTCACCTGACTGATTCGCGTAGTTTTAACCAAAAATCACTGATATTCAGCCAATAAAAAAGCCGTCCTTCAAGAAGCCTAAAGGACGGCTTTTAGCCTGGCTATCTGATCTGCTGAGTATCAGGTATGCGCGACAATATAGTCGATCGCGTCCTGAACTGAGCCCAGCTTTTCGGCCTCTTCGTCAGGAATTTCAGTTTCGAATTCCTCTTCCAGGGCCATAACCAGCTCAACAGTGTCCAGTGAGTCAGCGCCAAGATCCTCTACAAAAGAAGATGTGTTCTGAACTTCGGACTCTTTAACGCCCAGCTGCTCACAAACAATCTTCTTAACGCGCTCTTCAACTGTACTCATAATGTCCTCACTTATTAGTGTCAACCAAGCAACTCGATGGCTGCCAGTTTAGTTTAAACCCTACCTGCAAACAAGCAGGGATTCAGTTAAACATGTTGTGCGACAAGGGGTTGCACTACAGCCCGGAACGGGCTTAACCCATATACATGCCGCCATTCACATGAATCGTTTCTCCGGTAACGTAAGCTGCGCCGTCAGAGGCCAGGAAAGCCACCACAGAAGCTACTTCTTCCGGCTCGCCCAAACGCCCTGCCGGAATAATTTCCAGCATAGCGTCACGCTGCTTGTCGTCCAGTTTTTTGGTCATATCGGTGTCAATAAAACCGGGCGCTACACAGTTAGCGGTAATGCCGCGGTTAGACATTTCTTTGGCCAGGCTTCGGGTGAAGCCCTCAACCCCGGCCTTGGCAGCGCAATAATTGCCCTGCCCCGGGTTACCCATACCGGCAACCACAGAACTGATATTGATAATCCGGCCCCAGCGGGCCTTGGCCATACCACGCAATACGGCCTTGCTGGTGCGGTAAACGCTGGAAAGGTTGGTTTCCAGAACCGACGTCCAGTCGTCATCCTTCAGGCGCATCAACAGGTTGTCACGGGTGATGCCCGCATTGTTGACCAGGATCTGCGGCGCACCAGACTGTTCGGTCAGCTGCTTCAGGCCCGCCTCGATGCTGTCAGCATCGGCTACGTTCATCACAATGCCATAGCCCTTGAAGCCAGCAGACTTCAGGCCTTCGGTAATGGATTCGGCACCTTCAGCACTGGTAGCCGTGCCCACAACTTCTGCACCCTGCCGGGCCAGCTCATGGGCAATGGCCTTGCCAATCCCCCGGGTAGCACCGGTAACCAGTGCAACTTTGCCTTCCAAAGACATAAACAACTCCGTTTATCAGGACTGACCGAACGCCTTCAGGGCGCCCGCCAGAGAATCGGGATCTTCAATGCTGCTCACCACCAACTGGCGATCAATGCGCTTGGCCAGCCCTGCCAGAACCTTGCCGGCACCACACTCAACGGACACGCTAACGCCCTCGGCAACCAACGCCCGCACAGAGTCTGTCCAAAGCACCGGAGAATACAACTGCTTCAGGAGGTTTGCCTTGAGCGTATCGGCATCTTTAACCACGGCTGCGTTCACATTCTGAACCACTGGAATGACAGCATCGTTAAAGTGTACATCTTCCAGGGCCTCAGCCAGCTTTTCGGCTGCACCTTTCATCAGGGCGCAGTGGGAAGGCACACTGACCGGTAGCGGCATCGCCTTACGGGCACCCTTTGCCTTACAAGCTTCGATGGCGCGCTCTACGGCGGCAGCGGAACCCGCAATAACCACCTGCCCCGGCGCGTTGAAATTCACCGCCGCAACCACATCACCTTGCGCAGCCTCTGCGCAGGCAGCCACGACATCGGCATCTTCCAGACCAAGAATGGCAGCCATCTTGCCTTCGCCGGCAGGAACGGCCTCTTGCATCAACTCACCACGGTACTGAACCAGCTTTACCGCTTCAATAAAATCCAGACTCTCTGCCGCCACCAGGGCACTGTACTCACCCAGGCTATGTCCAGCCACAAAGGCCGGGGCCGGGCCGCCTGCCACACACCACTGGCGCCACAAGGCTACACTGGCGGTCAGCAACGCCGGCTGGGTTACCATGGTTTGATTCAGCTCTTCCGCGGGACCATGCTGGCACAGGTGCCACAAGTCATAGCCCAGAACGTTAGACGCCTCTTCGAAAGTTTCAGTGATCATCGGCCACGCCTCGGCAGCAGCAGAAAGCATGCCTACCGACTGGGAGCCTTGTCCGGGGAATAAAAACGCTGATTTCATGGGCGGAATCTTATCGTCAATGAAGGGTTGGTGGAGATTAGCCAATAGTACAACTAAGGCCAATTATCCGCGATTACCGGAGCAAATGTGGGCAGACTTTAGTCTCAGCAGCCTGCGGCGACCTATAGCAACAGGTCATCAAGACGGTCGTTAATACGGCGGGGCACTTCAAGCTCCACCTCACGAACGGCCTGTCGGATCGCTGCCAGCATGGCTCGCTCGTTGGCATTGCCATGGCTTTTGATAACCACCCCCTGAAGCCCCAGCAA
>CAYUNQ010000102.1:0-9046 GCA_964446185.1 uncultured Marinobacter sp.
CGTTCCTGGCTGATCAGAGATTCAGCACATCCAGCCGGCCAAAGTCCTGTTCCGGCTCCGCAGACTGCACTACGGCCTGGCGCTTGCCGCCCAGCCGCTTACCTTCCTTGAAGTCGTACAGGTTCGGATCAGCCAGGTGCGACGGTTCCACATTGCACAAAGCCCGGAACATGGTCTCGAGCCGGCCCGGATGCTGCTTGTCCCAGGTCTGGAACATTTCCTTGATCACCTGCCGCTGGAGGTTTTCCTGGGAACCACACAGATTACACGGAATGATCGGGTAGCCGCGGAGTGACGCGTAGCGGGCAATGTCCTTCTCCCGGGCATAGGCCAGCGGCCGGATAACCGTATTACGGCCGTCGTCGCTGTGCAGAACCGGCGGCATCGACTTCAGCTTGCCACCGTAGAACATGTTCAGGAACAGGGTTTCCAGCATGTCGTCCCGGTGATGGCCCAGGGCGATCTTGGTCACCCCGTGCTCTTCGGCAAAGTTGTAGAGAATGCCGCGCCGCAGTCGGGAACACAGACCACAGGTGGTCTTGCCCTCAGGCACTTTCTCTTTGACGATGCTGTAAGTGTCTTTTTCAATGATGTGGTATTCGATACCAAGGGACTTCAGGTAGTTCGGCAGAATCTCTTCCGGGAAGCCCGGCTGCTTCTGATCCAGGTTGACCGCAATCAGCTCGAAACGCACCGGCGCGCTTTTCTGGAGATTCAGCAGGATATCCAGCATGGCGTAGGAATCCTTGCCGCCAGACAGGCAGCACATGACCTTGTCGCCCGCTTCGATCATCGAGAAGTCGGCAATAGCCTGCCCCACGTCCCGGCGCAGCCGTTTCTGCAGTTTGTTCAGCTCCAGTTTCTGGCGGCGTTCCTGCTCGGACAGCGGCGCCTGTTCGGCATTGGCGGTGATGGCTTCGGACATTCTGTTGGCACGCTTGCAAGGTAAATGAGGCGTGAATTATACGCGCCCCCAGTTCCAAGTGACAGGGCCCCCGGCCTCGGTACTTTCACGCAATGGCGGACTGTCATACCATGACCGCCATGAATACGCCGACAACGTCTACCCTATCAGAACAGGCTCCGGTAAGCCGCAACCAGCTGGCCTGGCTGGAACAGCAGGCCGACCACCTGCAGCTGGCCGCAGAACATGAACTTCGGGCAGCAGGCGCGCCTGGCCTGAGCGAGCTCGAGCTGATCCGCGCCCTTCAAAGTGATCGCTGGCAACTGATAGAACCAGTTTCCTTCAACGACCCGACCGCGCTTTATCCCGTGCACTTCCTGCTGTTCCACTCCCTTTACCGGCTGCAGACGGAATTGGCCCAAACCGGAGAGGCGCTGATGATTTCCCCTCTTCGTTTGTGTATTTTTGACACCGGCTCCGGCAGCACCCAGCCTTTGCCGGCAGAAGAAGACCCGCTCAGGCGCTATTACCTGGATCTGTCCCGGTATTTTTTATCCGGCCACGACATTCAGTGCATGATGGAGCGCTTTCTGGCCGGAGTAGCACTGGCCAGCAGCAGCCCAGAGGAAGTCCAGGAAGCCGCACAGGTGCTCGGCTTTGAAGCACCGCCAGCCGACTTCCGTCCGGTAAAACAGCAGTTCCGAAGACGGGTAATGCAGGCCCACCCGGACCGGGGCGGGCGCACAGAAGATATTCAGGAATTGAACCGGGCGTTCTCCGTCCTCAAACGTCACTTTACCCGGCGCTAGATTGATATGAAACGACTCAACCGACTCGTAGCCGCGGCCATCACCAGCCTGGCCGTTACTGCACCCCATGCCCTTGCCGATCTGGTGGTTCTGCAGTATCACCATGTAGCAGAGCACACACCACCGGCCACCAGCACATCCCGCTCGTTGTTTGAAGCGCAACTGGAAATGATCAATGAGCTGGGCCTCGACGTTGCGCCACTGCTGCCAGCAACCCGGCAGGCCCTGGATGGAAAGAGCGACGGCAACCGCATTGCCATCACCTTCGACGATGCCTACGAGTCGGTCTACCAGACCGCCGCACCCCTGCTCGCCAGCCGCGGCATGCCCTACACCATTTTTGTCAACACAGACGCCATCGGCAGCCGGGGCTACATGACCTGGGAGCAGCTGGAAGAGTTGGCTGCCAGTGATCTGGTCAGCATTGCCAACCACAGTACAGACCACGGACACCTGGCCCGCAAACCCGGCGAACCCGAGGCGCAGTGGCACAAACGGGTGGACCATAGCCTCGACGGTGCCCAGCGAACACTGAAAGAACGACTGGGGGTGGAAGAGCCAATGTTTGCTTACCCTTACGGTGAGTTCGATCGGGCTCTGGAGCGCAAACTGGAGGAGCGGGGATGGTTGGGCTATGGCCAGCAATCCGGTGCCATCGGAGCCGATTCCGGCGACACCCGGCTGCCACGATTTCCCATGGCCAATACCTATGGTCAGCTGGGCAGCTTGAAAGACAAGCTATTGAGCAAAGCCTTTCCGGTAGACGCCCGCCAGTTACCGGATGGCGTGCTGGAGAGTAACCCGCCGGAACTGAGCTTTGAACTGGGGCAACAACTGTCAGCCCACCGGCTCACCTGCTTTGCCTCCGGCCAGGGCCGTATCGACTTCCAAACGGATGGCAACAGGGTACGAGTACAGGCGCCAAAAGCGTTCAACAGCCGGCGTTTTCGCTATAACTGCACGCACCCGGCTGATGACGGCAGTTATTACTGGCTTTCACAGCAATGGCTGAACCTGGACGCACCGGAAGACTGAGCGCCTACTCCTCCTCGAAGGTCGTCAGACCCAGCTCACCGTAGCCGGAATGAGGTATGGCCCTGGGCCCGTGTGCGCTTTCGTACACCGTCTGGCCCTGAAGGTCTTCGCTGCGGGTAAGCACCAGCAACCAGCGCTCGCCCTGCCCCGGGAACACCGGTACCCAGGCCTCCAGGTAGCCCCGTTTGCGCCAGGTTTCCGGGTAATAATCCATCACCAGGTCGGTTACCAGTCGAACCGGGCGGAAATCCCGGTCGAGGAATGCCAGCGTGGGCACAAAAACGCCCTTCTGGGCATAGGATCGCAGCCGCATCACAAAGCCGTGGGTAAAGGCACCAGAAGGTAAGGCCACCAACTGAAACACTGACTCGCCACTGCTGAATTCATAAACCGGAGAATCTTCCGACAACCGCACCCCGAACTCCCGCCCATCCTGCCAGTGCTGGTAACTACGGTTGGACAACCCTTCACAACAGCTACGGGCGAAAACCGACAGATAGTTGTCCGTCTCCCTCTCGATTCCAAGGACCGCAAAGGCTTCAGGATCGTACCCCTCAACCGGCTCCACCTGCCCTGTTTGCTGGTCTGGCAGATAAACACTGGCGGGAGTGAGGTTCAGCGGCGCCACATCCGGATTGCGTTCGCGCTCAGTGCGGGTGTCCGGCGTGAAGTAACTGACCCGGACAATACCGTCAGCGTCGAGCCATGTAAAATAGGGCTGCCGCTGGCCCGGGCGGACAAAGCCATCCTGGGCCAGCTCCTCGCCATCCGGGTAATCATCGGGGGTGTAGTCGCCAACTTCCGCAAGCTTGCTGGCCGAGTCAGGCTCGCCGGACTTTCTCTTTTCAGACAACCCCGGCAACCCTGCCTCACCAGTCGTTTTCGGGCCCGCAGGCCTGGGATCTGCTGGCTCCCCTTCGGGGATTCGGGAATAGCGGACCTGCCCCTGTTCGTCTACCCAGGTAAAGTAGCCGTCCCGCTGCTCGATGGGGCTGCCACCCAGCTGACACCCGGCTACCAGTACCGCCGCCAGCAGGCAGAAACCCAACCGGGCGAGCCGTATCAGAACCATGAATGCACTCCCCGAACACGATCAAAACTTGGTGCGGAAACTCAGACCCGCCATCACAACCCGCAACGACGTTTTGATATGCAGGTCTGCATAAGGGTTATAGATGATGTTGGTTATGTTGTCACAGTTTACGTTACAGCTGGAGTCTGCCGGAATCGTCTCGATCGACTGCAGGTACGACAGGTTCAAGTCGATTTCGGTGTCTTTATCCCAACGATAACCCAGGCCGACACTGTACAGATTGGCACCACCGAACGGCGCCATGATTGAGCGCTGGTCATCCGGGATGACAGAGTCCCGAATCTCCACGCCGGCGCGCAGATCAAGCCGTGACGACACATGCAGCTCCGCGCCGAAAGCCCAGTTCCACTGGCTCTTGAAGCCCAGGGGTAATTTCAGGCTATCCGGGGTCGCGTTGTCCGGAGAAAGGATTCGTGCGGCGTTCAGGAACTCGAGCTTACGGTCAAACTTGAATTCGAAGGCATCCCACTGGGAGAAGTCCGTCCAGCCAATGTCCGCGTTCAGGGTCAGCATCGGATGCACATCCACACTGATACCGGTCTGGAAGTGCTGGGGATAGACCAGGTCCATACTCACGTTACCAGCCTCCCTCGGAGCCCCGGATGGCAAGCTCAGAATGGCTGACGTAATGGCCCCCAGCACCGAGCCGTTGA
The DNA here is from genome assembly GCA_964446185.1 of uncultured Marinobacter sp. GTDB lineage: Bacteria > Pseudomonadota > Gammaproteobacteria > Pseudomonadales > Oleiphilaceae > Marinobacter. The sequence goes on from CAYUNQ010000102.1 coordinate 4,495, forward strand.
CGCTTTGCCAGAAACCGGACCAGTCATCAGTGTACTGGATCTCGAACTGGCCCTTCAGGTTCATGTCGGCTTCCGAGGTGTAACTGGCGCCCCAGCGGAACCAGTCCGTGGGCTCCCAGATCACGCCCAGGGCGTAGGTTGGCGAGATGGTTTCCTGAAGGTTCAGGCTCATGGCACCAATATCGTCCCATGGGCCGACATTACCGCCACACAGGGCCAGCCAGGGCTGCAAGGGCTCATCGCCGCTTTCGCAGTTGAAGGCATCCTGCAGCACTTCTGCCACACCAATCAGCATGTTTGGTGCGCGCATATATTGATCTGCGGCAAAACCGAAATGGGAAAGATGAATGCCAGCACCTACCGACCATTTATCGTTAATCTCATAGCCGACGGTGGGCGAAAGATAGGTTGTCCGCTGAAGTGTTGCGGCCTGGGGCTGGTACCGGCCAGGGTCGTTTTTTTCCCGGTAGAAACCGGCTGCCATTGGCATATAAAACGCGTTGGCAAAGGTCAGCTTGGAGCCCGGCGGTGTAATACTGATCCCGGCAGAGGGCGCAACCGCCGGCCCGGGCGGCAGCTTCAGAATCCCGTAGCCCGGCACATACAGTGCCACGTTATTGGTATGGCTATGGGTATTGGCCACCGGGTCTCGCTGTTTGCCGGTCAGAGGGTCAATCTCCAGCCCCTTGATACCGAAGATCTCATAATCCTCATCGGCGATGAAGTCGGCATCGATATCCAGATAGATGCTGAGCAGGTTGACCTCAAGCTGCCGGCCGTCGAGCTTTGTCAGGCCCGCCGGATTGTAGTGAATAGCCATCACACCGGGGGGATCGGCCGTTACCGCGTTACCCAGAGCCAGCGCTTTCGGGTGCAGCGTCAGGTTCTGGGTCATCTGCGCCTGGGCACCGCAGGAAAGGCTTGCTGCGATCAGCGCTCCCAGAATGCGTCGCTTATGACTTGGTTGTCCCATGAAAATCTTCCCTTCCCGTGAAACGTCTGCAGCTCCAATCACTCTTTGAGGCCGGAGAAATTAATGGGCAGGGATACACCCAGGGAGAAGTCCGGAGCATCTTCAGTCAGACCAATCCCCAGACTGGTGTTGACGATGGTCATGTCGCTCACCCGGGTACCCAGCGACATACTCAGGAAGCCGGTCATCTGGTCCTGGGCCACTGCCATGTCACCGCCGCGGAAGGTCAGAACCGTTTCATCGCTGTAGCTGGCCTGGGCCGAGATACTCAGAGAAATATCGTAAGACAGGGAGTAGGCAAAGCCAGCGGAGCCGGACAGTCCAAAGCCGGGCTCAACCTTTTCGAGCAGGCGGGCACCACGAACCTGCTCCAGGCCATCTTCGGTCAGGTTGTAGGTGGCGCTGACTGAACCGAACACCACCACAGGGTCCAACACCTTGGACATGCTCAGGCCACCGCCAACGGAGTAATAGCCGCTGCCGGTGGAAAGCTGTCTCTTGATGTCAATTTCGTAGGGACTGACACCGGTTTTACTGTTCAGGGTTCCGAAGAAGGTGGTAGACACCTTACCCGGAACGTAAGCAAAGGGTTGCCAGCGTGCAGTCAAGGAAATGTCGCCGAAGTCGTAAACATTCAGTTCATCTTCGGTGTCGTACTTCACCACCAGCGGAACCCGGGTGCCAACGGTCAGGTTATCCAGCAAACCATAGTCGTAGGAAAAGGAGTTGGTGAAGTTGTGGGTAGCCGAGGGCACCACATCCAGGTTGCGCACCGAACCATTAGTAATGGCCAGGTCGAGGCGTTGATCCCCGGTGTAGGAATAGTCAAAGGAGTAATTCAGCGAGTGAGAACCTTTCTTCTGCAACGAATAGTTCTTCTCGGCAGCCTGAAACACTTCTTCCAGCTGCTTGGTAGAATCTTCATCACCTTCCTGGCGTGACAGCGCTTCCCGCGCCTGGTCAACATTTCCGTCCTGGGCCATTACCATGCCCGGAAGCACACCGGCCGCGGAAACAAGGATAAAACCTCGCACTAACCAACGATTCATCCTGACTCCCTACTCTTATTTGTTTTATTTCCGGTCCGGGGCAATCCACCCGGAGAATTAGTTTCGACGGTAGTGCAGCTGCTTTCGGGTATTCTCCACGCTACCGTCAGGATTATTCTTCTGGCGTTCCAGCAAATTCTGGACGCGCCTTTCTGTCGATTCGGCAAAGGCCGGCATCTGGTGGATAGCCAGCAACGTCATGGTCTGGTCATCTACAAAACGCAGGTCTTCTTCTTTAAGTTCGAGGTTGTCCATTGGCTTGTCGCTACCCGGGAAGACAATGAACAGCACGTTGTCATCCCACTTCTCCTCAAACTGAGCCACGGTAAAGGAAATGTTGCCAACTGCAGGATCGGCCAGATAAACCCGACCATCCCGGATGGTTCGCAAAACCACGAAGTGTTTGAAGCCGGCATGATCGATGGGCACGATGGCCGGGTGATCCAGCTCCATCAGGTCTTCGATCTCGGCCTTGAATCCGCCGGAAGGATAGCCCAGTGCCGTCACCAGCCGTTTCATGTCGAGCATGGAGAAGGCACGGCGCTGGACGATGCGCTCGCTCTCACCGTAGTGCAACAGGCCCTCCATAACCTGTCGCTCAGACAGGGTTCGCCCGAGGTAATAATTGAGGATTGTCGTCAGGGCAGCACTGCCGCAACTGTAGTCGTAGGCCTGGCGGACAATGTTCCGAAACTTCTGCTCTACCAGCGGCTCAACCCGCACATCGGAACGGTGCTCGACCGGACTGGCATCCACTTTGTGCTCCAGCACAACGGTGCCCCGCTCAAAAGGCTCTACCTCGGTAGCTTCTTGCACCATGGCAAAAGTGAGAAGGGATCCAGCCAGCACCAGCAGCATTTTGCAAAGTTCCTGTTCTTATTGGATGTGCAACTTCGGCGTTACATGTTGTAACCGTAAGATACCGAAATCGAATGGGGCTTAAAGATAACTGTGCCTCAAATCTGTCGCTGCAGGCAGCGCCAGCAGCGACAGGACTGAGAACTGGTTCAAGGGAGGGAAAGGCCGGACAGAGTCCGGCCGGAGATCAGATAGAGAACACCGCTCCAATCAGCGCATAGGTGATCAGGGTGACCACCACAATACCCATGATATTGATCGCAAAGCCGGCCTTGATCATATCGGAGATTTTCATGCGGCCGCTCGAGAACACAATCGCGTTAGGTGGCGTTGCCACCGGCATCATAAAGGCACAGCTTGCGGCGATGGCAGCCGGCACGGTGAGCAATAGCGGAGAGACATCCTGAGACATAGCCAGGGCGCCCAGCAGTGGCAGAAATGCTGCTGCCGTGGCGGTGTTACTGGTGACTTCAGTCAGGAAAATGATAACCGCCGTCACCAGAATCATCATCACCAGAAGCGGCAGGGTTCCCGCCACGCCGATACTCTCGGCAATCCATCCCGCCAGGCCGGAGCTGCTGATCACACCCGCCATGGCCAGACCGCCACCAAACAGCAGCAGTACGCCCCACGGCAGGCGGTTGGCAGATTCCCAGTCCAGTACGAAACTTTTCTCCCTGGTGTTTACCGGTATCAGGAACATGGCAACTGCCGCAGCTATGGCTATGCCGGTATCCGTAAGCCAGGGGGTCAGGCTGCTGGTCAGTAAGGGCCGGAAAATCCACAGTGACGCCGTCACCACAAAAACCAGCGCCACCAGCTTCTCGCCCTTGCCCATGGGCCCCAGGGCTGTCAGTTCATCCCGGATCATCTGGCCACTTTCCTCTGATCCTTCTATGCCAAAATCCTTCCGGGTCAGCCACCACCAGGTCAGTGACAACATGACCACGGAAACAGGTACACCCAGCAACATCCACTGAGCAAAGCCCACTGCAATACCCTGGTTCTCACTGAGATAGGCCGCCAGCAAGGCGTTCGGAGGCGTGCCGATCAGTGTCGCAATACCACCGACACTGGCTGCATAGGCGATCCCCAACAGCAGTGAAGTCGCATACCGGCGCACCCCTTCCGGATTGCGCCCGTCCATCATGCCAATAACCGAGAGACCGATCGGCAACATCATGATGGCGGTGGCGGTGTTGCTCACCCACATACTCAGAAACGCGGTCGCCAGCATGAACCCGGCAATCTGCCGTTTCGGTTTGTCACCCATGGCGCGCAGGGTCATCAGGGCAATGCGGCGGTGCAGATTCCACTTCTGCATAGCCAGCCCCAGCGTAAAGCCCCCCAGAAACAGGAAGATAATCGGGTTGGCATAAGGCGATGTTGCCTGGCCAATACTGCCGAGCCCAAGGGCCGGAATCAGCACGATAGGCAGCAGCGAGGTGGCCGGAATCGGAATAGCCTCGGTAGACCACCAGGTGGCCATCAACAGCATCATACCCAGTGCCGCCCAGGCTTCAGGCCCCATACTTTCGGGGGCCGGCACGAACAAGGTGATCAGCAAAAAAATGGCACCAAGAATCAGGCCGATAACCTGACTCCTGGCCAGCCCTGACAGGGCTTTGGGCGCAGCAGCGTTCTCTGTCATGTGTTACACTCAGGTCTCGTT
>CAYUNQ010000103.1:0-2650 GCA_964446185.1 uncultured Marinobacter sp.
CGAGAATGCTACCGGTAAAAACGTAGCTGGCATGATCATCAACTGGACAGAAAAGAACTACAAACCCTGGAAAACCAAAACCCGGGGCAGGGGATAAGCGCGTATGGCAAGAGCACCGTTTGAAATCGCCGGAGTACAGGTAAAGCCGGGTACCCGTGAAACCGTGGAAGTGCCGGTGGCCAAACTGTACACCCACACGCCTTTGCATATCCCGGTGGAAGTGGTCCATGGCCGCCGTGACGGCCCGGTACTGATGGTTTGCGGTGCCATTCACGGCGACGAAATCAACGGTGTGGAAATCATTCGCCGGGTGCTGAAGAACGGCGCGTTGCGGCACCTGCGTGGTACCCTGGTGGCGGTGCCCATCGTTAACATCTTCGGTTTTGTGCAGCGCACCCGGTACCTGCCCGATCGCCGTGACCTGAACCGTTGCTTCCCCGGATCTGAAAGTGGCTCGCTAGGTGGCCGTATTGCCTACCTGCTGCGCACCCAGATTATGGAGAACGTCACCCACATTATCGACTTGCACACCGGCGCCATTCACCGGTTCAACCTGCCGCAGATCCGGGCCGAGCTGAAAAATCCGGAAACCGCCCGCATGGCAGAAGCCTTTGGCGCGCCCATTATTATCAACGCCGGCTTGCGCGAAGGCAGCCTGCGGGCCTACGCCGATTCACTGGATATTCCGGTGATCACCTTTGAAGGTGGCGAGGCGCTGCGCTTTGATGACGTGGTGATTGCCAGCGGCGTGAAAGGCATCATCCGGGTGATGCGGGAGCTGGAAATGGTGCCCGCCAAGAAGGGGCCGAGGGCGCCCAGAAAGCGCTCTGAAACTGCGGCTAATTCACAGTGGGTACGGGCGGATATGGACGGCATCATGCGCCCCGTGGCCAGCCTTGGCCAAAAGGTGCGCAAAGGCCAGAAGCTGGCCATGGTGGCCGACCCCTTCGGTGAAACCGAAGTGGCCATTACCTCGCCCTGTTCCGGCATTGTGATCTGCGTGAATAACCTGCCGCTGGTGAACGAGGGCGAGGCTATTTACCACATCGCCCGCTTTGATGAGCTGGGTGAGGCAGAAAAGGCCATGGACTACTTCCGCAGCTCCTTCGAGAGTGAAGTCTCGGAAGATGCAGTGGTGCCCGTACACCCGTGGGATGAACTGCAGAAATAACCGGAGGCAGCGCCATGATATGGCACCAGAACACCATCGAACTGGCCCCGAAACCCCGGGGCTTTCACCTGGTGACCGATGAAATTCTGGCCCGGGCCCCGGAGCTCACCAACTGCGAGGTGGGGCTGCTGAACCTGTTCATCCAGCACACTTCGGCCTCCCTGGCGATCAACGAAAACGCCGACCCGGACGTACGCGGCGACCTGGAGCGGCACTTCAACGTGATGGTGCCGGAGCACGCCGACTACTACGAACACACCCTGGAAGGCCCGGACGACACCACCTCCCACATCAAAAGTGTGATCATCGGGCCGTCGCTGACCATCCCCGTAACTCACGGCCAGCTGGCGCTGGGTACCTGGCAGGGAATTTACCTTTGCGAGCACCGGAACTATGCCGGTGGGCGCAGGGTTGTGGCGACCTTGCAGGGGCGTTGGTAGGCGCCCCTCAGGGCGCAATCTTCTTCTTCAAAGCCTTGGTCAGCGGCCGCGGCAGGCTCGGCAGCGAGCGCAGCAGCCAGGGCAGCACCTTCCTTTTCAGGCCATTCAGCGATTCCGGCACCACCGCTTCAATCAGGTGGGGCCCGGGGTGCGCCTGGGCGTACTCCATGGCTTTGATCAACTCTTCCGCCGTGCGCACTCGCACACCGTGCACGCCCATACTTTGGGCCAGCTGGGCGTAATGGGTAACCGGCCCGCTGATGTCCAGCTGGGATTTGGCCTTGGCACCGGCTTCTTCTGCGCCTACCCGCTCCAGCTCCACGTTCAGGATGGAGTAGGAAGCGTTGTTGAAGATGATGGTGGTCACGTTCAGGTTTTCCCGGGCCATGGTCCACAGGGCCTGGATGGTATACATGGCGGTGCCATCGCCGATCAGGGCGAACACCGGTCGGTCCGGGCAGGCGATAGCGGCGCCCACGGCGTTGGGCAGGCCCTGGCCGATGGCGCCACCGGTGAGGGTGATCATGTCGTGGCGCGGAGCGCCTGCGGTCATGGCGTTGAGCATCAACCCGGAGGTGATGGATTCATCCACGATGATGCTGTTCTCCGGCATCAGCTCGCCCATGGCCCGGCACACTTTTTCAGCGGTCAGCTTGCCCTTGGGCAGTCCCGGCCGGCCTTCGGCCTGCAGCTTGGGCTCGGCACCGGCAGCGCCCAGGGCTTCAGCCAGTTTGTTCAGGCTTGCGGCGGCGTCTTGCTCCGGAGTGCTGAGCGTGAGGGCGGTGCAGTTGTCGGGCACCAGGTAACTCTGCTTGCCCGGGTAGCCAAAGAACGACACCGGCGCCTTGGCGTCTACCAGCACCAGGTGGTCGAATTCAGACAGCTGCAGGGTGGCCAGTTCAGCCAGGTAGGCTATCCGCTCTACCGGGGGCAGGCCTGCGCCCCGTTCGATGCGGGTCGGGAAGGTTTCGGCAAACAGGGTAACGCCGCTTTGGGCCGCAATGCGTGCTGCGGCCATCAATGCCGGCTCGCGCAGGGC
>CAYUNQ010000103.1:2750-9011 GCA_964446185.1 uncultured Marinobacter sp.
ACAATGTTCACCACCGGCACCTTGCCTTTGCGGGCGTTGTGCAGGTTGGCCAGGCCATTGCCCAGGCCGCAGCCCAGGTGCAGCAGCGTAGCTGCCGGCTTGTCGGCCATGCGGGCGTAGCCGTCGGCGGCACCGGTGGCCACGCCTTCAAACAGGGCCAGCACGGCGCGCATTTTGGGTTCGCTGTCCAGCGCGGCCACAAAGTGCATCTCGCTGGTGCCGGGGTTGGTAAAGCAGACTTCAATGCCGGCATCGACCAGTGTTTTCATCAAGGCTTGGGCGCCGTTTGGCATGTTCTCTCTCCTGATCCTGTCGGATTCTTGTTTTCGTTTGATAGTCGGTTACTTAACGGCCGCTGACGATGGACCTTGCCGCCGCCCGGGCGGTCATGATGCAGCCGGGCAGGAAGGTGCCTTCCAGTGATCGTTTACCATTGGCGCCACCACCACCAAAGCCTGCGGCTTCGCCTACACAGTAAAGCCCACTGACCGGCTGGCCGCTGGCGTCCAGAACCCGGCTTTGCAGGTCGGTACGCAGGCCGCCCAGGCTTTTGCGGGTGGTCAGCTGCATGTGGATGGCAATAAACGGCCCCGCGCCGGGTTTCTGCAGCGGTGCCGGCTTGCAGGTGCGCAGCTTGTCGGGCCCCCACTGGCGGGCATGCAGGATTTTGCGGATTTGCGGGTCGTTATTCAGCTGGCTGCCCTTGCTGAAGTTGGCGTCGAAGGCATCGGCGGTGGCTTTCAGGGTGGCCGGGGTGATGTCCAGCGAGCAGGTGAGCGCGTTCATTTTCTCTGCCAGTCCTTCCAGGCTGTCGTCCACCAGGAAGTGAGGGCTTTCGTGGGCCATCTGGTTGACCAGCGGTTTGTTGCCCAACAGCAGTTCTTTCAGGAACAGCGGGAATTGCTTGTCGCGTATGCGGGCGTTGTGCTCGGCGCCGGAGATGGCAAATTCTTTCAGGGCAATGCGCCGGTTCAGCAGGTGCCAGGTCCAGGGCTTTTCCTGCTCGGCTACGCGCTGGCACAGCCAGTGGGTGTCGAAACCGGTTACCAGGGGCTCCGGCCCGATGCGCTCACCACGATGGTTCAGCCACAGGGCGGATTTGCACGGAATGGTCGACAGACCGTGGCCGGGAAAGTGCGGGTAGGGGTGTGGAAAGCCTGCCGCGTAGTTCCACATTTCGCCGGCGTGGGTAATTTTTGCGTCCAGGTGGTCTTCGGCCCAGTGGTGCAGCTTGCCGTCGGCAAAGGGGTGGGCGCCATTGAGCAGGGTGGCCGGTTGTGGCCGGTCTTTGGGCCAGTTGGCCCGGCATTCGGCATGGCTGCCGTTGATGCCGCCCATGGCCAGCACCACATTCGGAGCCTCAAAACGGACTTCTTCGCCAGTGGTTTCATCGATGGCTATGGCACCGCAAACGTTGCCACCCTGATGGTCCAGCCCGGTGATCCGGTGGCGGTGCAGCAGGGTCAGGCGGCCGCCACAATCAGCCCGGTGCATGGCCTCGATCATGCGCAGCGTCAACTCCCGGGAGGTGCCCCACACAATGTGGTAGCGGGGTACGGTGTTGCCATCGCCCAGGCGGCCCCGTTCCACCCAGTTCACCGCTGGCATGAACTTCAGGCCTTCTTTGATAAGCCAGTCGTAAACCTCGGTACGGGAGTTCTCGACGTAGTAGCGAGCCCACTGCATGGGCCATTCGTCGTCGGGGTCCAGTTCGCCGAATCGCAGCCAGTCATTCAGGGCGGTTTCCGGGGAATCCGGGATTTTCAGGCGTTTCTGCAGAGGGGTGTCTATCAACGCCATGCCGCCGAACGCCCATAATGCCAGACCCCCCAATCGCTCCGGGCTGTCGCGATCGACGAGGGTGACGGTTTTGCCGGCGCGCAGGGCTTCCAGTGCGGTGATGATGCCTGCCAGGCCGCCCCCGGCTACCAGCACGTCTGAAGAATAGGTGTTGGCCATATGGAATTACCTGTTGGCTCTGTTTGTCATGATTGTTTGTGAAGACCATATACCGCTATGATCGGTTCATGATTGACATTAGAGGCCAAGATAATTGACGTTAGAGGCCACGGTATCCATGGGCTGGGTCAACACGGTTATCGATGCTGCCCGGCGCCTGGGAGTAGAGCAGAGCACGCTGCTTTCGGTGGCCGGTATTCCCGCAGAGGCGTTGGCCTGGGAACGCTGGCCAATCGACTACATTACTCGGCTATGGCACGGGGCTGAACGCTGTACCGGCGATGTGGGCTTTGGTCTGAAGGCCGGCGCCGGTGTGCGGCCGGCCAGTATGGATGTGGTCAGTTTTGCCCTGCAGTCTGCCGCAACCCTGCGTGAAGCCATCGGTATGGTGCAGAAGTACCAGAGGCTGATTTCAGACGGCGGGCGATTCCAGATGTTGCCGGGTAATCGGGGCACCTGGCTGGTCTATCATCCCCGGCAGGGGCGGCTGGCCTTCAGCCCTCATCAGCTGGAAGCGGTGTTGGCGGCTGTAGTGACCTTTTCCGGATGGTTGGCCGGCAGCGCCCTGAACCCGTTACGGGTGCAGTTCAGCCAGGCTCGGCTGGGCGCAGCGTCAAGTTACCGGGAAGTCTTCGGGTGTCCGGTGGAGTTTGAGCAGGCCTTCAGTGGTCTGCTGGTGGCCAATAGCGATCTGGATAAAGCGTTGCCACAGGCAGATGCCCGCCTGGCCCGGGTACATGAGCAGTTCAGTGCGGGCCGGCTGGCGGCACTGGACCTGAGCAACGTTTCGGCACCGGACCTGCGGCAGTGGTTGGCAACCCAGTTGATCCAGAAACTGCCCCGGCGAGAGGACGCGGCCAGAGCGCTGGGTATCAGTGAGCGCACGCTGGCTCGCCGGCTACAGGCCCAGGGTCAGACGTTCAACGGTTTGCTGGATGAGGTGCGCCGGGAGTTGGCGCTGCAGGCGGTCGCTGAAGGTGAGATGTCTCTGGCAGACATTGCCCAGTCATTGGGCTATGCCGAGGCGAGCACTTTCTATCGGGCCTTTCAGCGATGGACAAACCTGCCGCCGGCCCGGTGGCGGAAGCGGAACGCAGGCCGCTGATTGTCGGGCCTGCGTTCTGCCGTCTGGCTCAGAGGTTGGCTTCGGCGAACTCGGCCAGAACCGAACGGGGCACGCCCTGAAGGTGGATGTGGCCACCGTGGCTGAAGCTTTTGAAGCGCTCGGTCATGTAAGTCAGACCGGAGCTGAGAGGGCTCAGGTAGGGGGTGTCAATCTGGGCCAGATTACCCAAACAGATTACCTTGGAGCCGTTGCCCGCCCGGGTGATGATGGTTTTGATCTGGTGCGGGGTCAGGTTCTGGGATTCGTCAATAATGATCAGGCTGTGCTGGAAGCTGCGGCCGCGGATGTAGTTCATGGATTTGAAGTGCAGGGGCACCTTGCTGAGGATGTAATCCACGCTGGCGGTCATGTTCTCGTCGTCTTCATGCAGGGCTTCGAGGTTGTCCACGATGGCACCCAGCCAGGGCTCCATTTTTTCCGCCTCGGTGCCCGGCAAAAAGCCGATATCTTCGTCCAGTCCCTGGGTAGATCGGGTGGCGATGATGCGCTTGTACAGCTTGCTGGCTACGGTCATTTCAATGCAGGCCGCCAGGGCCAGGATGGTTTTACCGGAGCCGGCAGAACCGGTCAGGTTCACCAGGTGGATGTCCGGGTCGAGCAGCAGGTGCAGCGCCATGGCCTGGTAGATGTCCCTGGGCACCAGGCCCCAGACTTCTTCGTTCATCAGGTCGTGCTGGTGCAGGTCTTTGATCACCAGCTGGTCGTCGGAGATATCCACCACCTGGCCGATAAAGCCTCGCTCATCGATCACGAATTCGTTGATGTTCAGCCTGGCCAGTTCGCCTTCGCGCTTGAGCAGGTGTTCGGTCACCCCTGCCCGCTGCACGGTTTCCACCTTGGCGATGTTGTCCCAGAAGGAATTCGGAAATTCCTTGTAGCCCTTGGGCAGCAGGTCGATGTCGTCCAGCAGCTGGTCGTTGTGGTAGTCCTGGGCTTCTACGCCAAAGCCCCGGGCTTTCAGCCGCATGTTGATGTCTTTGCTGACCAGGATGATGTCGCGGGATTTGTGCCGGGCCTGCAGGGCCGCCAGGGTATTGATGATCTTGTTGTCGTTCAGGTGTTCGGGCAGGGAATGGGTGCCGGCGCCTTCCGTGCTCATAATGATAGACAGGGTGCCCAGCGGGTCCGCTTTCTTGCCGCGCAGAATGGGTACGCCTTTTTCGATGTCCTTCGGGCTGGCATCGCCCAGCAGTTTGTCGATATTGCGAATGGCCTGGCGGCAGTCGGCGGCAACGGTCTGTTTGCCGGACTTCAGGCTGTCGAGTTCTTCGAGGACGGTCATCGGGATGATGACATCGTGTTCTTCAAAGTTCAGGAGGGCATTCGGATCGTGGATCAGGACGTTAGTGTCGAGGACGTACATCTTCTTGCGAGCTTGCGGTGCTCTGGGCATAGGGTGCGTTACCTCTCTGGTGGCTCAGTCGTTCTCGGCGCAGCGCCGGCTCAGTTCCCGGTCGGAAACCAGCTTCAGCATGTCGTAAGTGGTAATGATGCCAGTGATTTTTGAATCCCGGGTGACAAAGATCCGGTGCAGGTGTTCGCGCATCATGATGTTGGCGATGTCTCGCACCGGGGTGTCTTCGTCAACCGAGAGTACGATGGGGGTCATGATATCGCGCACTTCTACCGGCACCTTGCCCATTTCCTCGAAGATCACCATGCGCAGCCGCCGGGCCTCTTCCTGCTCTTCTTCGGTGAGCTTGGGCTGGTCTCCGGAGCGGGCCGCGTTCCAGCGGAATTCGGTGATGTCTTTCAGCGTGGCAATGCCGATGATGTCGCCGTTGTCGTCGGTCACCGGGCTGCCGGTTATTTCGTTGTCGGTGAGAAACCGGGCCAGCCTGTCCATGGTCCAGTGGTGAGGGACGGCTTTGATGGTAGGGGTCATGATCTCATGGGCGAGAACAGTCATGGGCAGGCATCTTCCATTTGCTGTACTTTTCTGAAGCTTAGCCGTTCCGTGGCCCGCAGTCACCCCCGATTGCGCGCCGGCTAACGGTTGTTGGGAACAACGCCTTTCAGGTTTCCGTCTTCTGTCCATTCCAGCCGGTAGCCCTGATACTTGTCAGACTGTGCCACCGCTTCCAGCGCCTGCATGGATTTGACCGGGATATCCACCACCAGGTTGTTCACCAGCCAGCCGGGCAGCGCGCCGTTGGGCTCTGTGTGCTGGACCCAGACCATCAGTGTGCGGTCACCGTCTGGTGTGAAGTGGTAAAGGGTATCAGAGCGGTCCACCCGCACACGGCTGCTGGACTCTGCCCGCATACCCGGGGTGGCGTTCAGGTCCATGATCACTTCGCCGGTGCTGGCGTTGCCGTGAGTGCGGATACGCAGCACATAATCCCGGTCGGCGACCGGCCAGGGCATGTCATTAACTGAATAAGCGTAGCGATCGTAAAAGTTACCGCTGCCAAAGGCGTAGGATTCTGAACAGTTGTGTACCCATTCCTTGCAGGATTCCGGGTTGATCATCACCGCCATCAGGTTTTCGATGGGAACGTTCAGTTCTCCTACCGCCTTGAACGCCTGGAAGCTCGAGCCGGGCTGGTTCATGGTGTAAATGCGGATGTTGTCGACTTCTTTCTGCAGCGCCCATTGTTCGGCAGCGATGTCCGGCAGGCTGGCATAGTCGCTGGCGGTGGCGGGTAAAGACAGCAGGGTACATGCAAGAAGGCAGTACAGACCGGTGATGGAGGCCCTGAAGCCAAGGGCTCTGGTAGACAGCATAAGCTACACTTTGACAAGGAAGTTGCCGGCAGTCTATCACGGGGCTGTGTTGCCCTTGGCTGCCGGAGCAAGGGTTTGTGAACCAGGTAACTTACTGAAACGCCCGAGGGCGGAATTGGCCTGATCTGACGGAAAGTATGACAAAACAGAAACTGATTGATGCAAAGGGGCGGTTTACGCCAGGCGTGCTGGAACATCCGGTGGAAACTATCAATTACCTGGATTACGACCTGCGTACGGTGATGGACAAGCCGCGATCCCGGCTGGCCAGGCACTGGCGCTTTAACCAGTTTCAGTTTGTCAGTGCGATGGCGCCGGGCTGGGTGTTCGGCATGGCGATTGTGTGGCGAGGTTTCATCCCTTCGCACTGGTCGATGTGGAATACATTGTAGTAGCGCAGGAAGGGAACCTCTTTCTTTTCGTGGGTTTCTTCATCTTCAGTCTCAACC
>CAYUNQ010000104.1:0-8994 GCA_964446185.1 uncultured Marinobacter sp.
CTGCATGGACGGCACCAGGCGCGACAGCCTGAAGCTGCTGGGCTCGGTGGGTGAGCCGATCAACCCGGAAGCCTGGGAGTGGTATCACCGCGTGATCGGCAAAGGCAATTGTCCGATTGTGGATACCTGGTGGCAGACTGAAACCGGCGGCATCCTGATTTCTGCGCTGCCTGGCGCTGTAGACCTGAAGCCAGGCTCCGCTACGGTGCCGTTCTTCGGTGTTCAGCCGGCGCTGGTGGATAACGAAGGTAACGTTCTGGACGGCGTTTCCGAGGGCAACCTGGTTATCCTGGACAGCTGGCCAGGCCAGATGCGCACCATTTACGGTGATCATGAGCGGTTCATCCAGACCTACTTCAGCACCTACAAGGGCATGTACTTTACCGGTGACGGTGCCCGCCGTGACGAAGACGGCTACTACTGGATCACCGGCCGTGTGGACGACGTTCTGAACGTGTCCGGCCACCGCCTGGGTACTGCGGAAGTAGAAAGCGCACTGGTTGCCCACGAAAAAGTGGCTGAAGCTGCTGTGGTTGGCTACCCCCACGAGATCAAGGGGCAGGGCATTTATGTGTACGTAACCCTGATGCAAGGCGAAGAGCCGTCTGACGAACTGAAGAAAGAACTGGTGCAGTGGGTGCGTAAGGAAATCGGTCCGATTGCCTCACCGGACGTGATTCAGTGGGCACCTGGATTGCCGAAAACAAGATCGGGCAAGATTATGCGCCGGATTTTGCGTAAGATTGCCGCTAACGAGCATGATCAGTTGGGTGATACTTCCACCCTGGCTGATCCGGGAGTAGTGGATGAGCTGATCGGCAGCCGTGCGTTCAAGTAACGCCGGCCGCTGACGGCCAATAACCTGTGAGGAATGTGTGGAATGACACAAACAATTATCGTCGCTGATGATCACCCGCTGTTTCGGGCAGCATTGAAACAGGCGGTCAATCAGGCGGTGCCGGATGCCGAGACCGTAGAGGTCGATAGCATCAAGGCCCTGCAGGCGGCGGTAGAGTCGCACCCGGATGCGGATCTGATCCTGCTGGATCTGAACATGCCGGGGGCTCACGGTTACTCGGGGCTGGTGTTTATGCGTGGCCAGTATCCCGGCTTGCCGGTAGTGGTTGTGTCAGGCTCAGAGGACTTGCAGGTTATGCGCCGTTCGGTGGACTATGGTGCCTCCGGGTTTATTCCCAAGAGTGCACCGTTGCCCACCATTACCGAGGCGATTCAGGCAGTTCTGGAAGGTGACGTGTGGCTGCCGGAAGGTGTGGCCGACAAAATCGAGCGCATGCAGGCTGAAACCACGGACTTCTCGGAGCGGCTGGCGTCGCTGACGCCGCAGCAGTTCCGGGTGCTGGGTATGCTGGCTGAGGGGCTTCTGAACAAGCAGATCGCCTATGATCTGGATGTTTCTGAGGCGACCATCAAGGCGCATATTACGGCGGTGTTCCGCAAGCTTGGGGTTCGTAACCGGACCCAGGCGGTGATTGCCATTCAGCAGATGGAGCTGGATCCTTCGGAGCAGTCGCTTTCGGGGGGCTGAGGTTTTAGCTTTTAAGTTTGTTTCAGAACGGGAGCCTTTGGGCTCCCGTTTTGTTTTGGAGCCCTTGAGTTCAGGTGTTGTGCTGCAGGTGACGAGCCCCTCCCAGGAAACGCTACAAGCACATCCCTGTGCGCTTCACTTTGGCCATCCATGGCCAAAGAGATTCCTGGGAGGGGCTCGCCACCCGCAGCGCCGGACATCAGTGATTGCTTTTCAGAACACATCTGTTCTTTATTTTTGTGTGTTCGTCACTTGTTAAGCCTTCCGCCATTGTTTCATCTTGTTTGTTGTTGTATTTTTCAGCTAACAATTGTGCGCTGAAAGCTTGGCGCATGGTGATTTCAATTAACAGTAAACGTGGACAGGTAACCGATGAACGCAGCAGTGAAACAGGGAACAGCGGCGACGGCCGTGTTTGGGAAACCGGATGAACGGGAACTCCGGGACAGGATGAAGAAGGAACTTCCCGCTGATACGTTTAAAGCTCAAACCTGGCGGGTGATCTGGTTTTTGCCGTTGCAGGCAGTGATCTGGGCCGGGTTGGCGGTTATTTTGATGGCGGGTTTGCCGTGGTACGCCAACCTCGGGCTGGGGCTGCTGGTGGGGCATACTATTGGTTGCCAGGCGTTGCTGGCTCATGAGGTGCTGCATGGCGCGCTGGGGATGAGCCGGCGGTGGCAGAATTTCTTTGGCTGGCTGGGGTTCGGCCCGTTGCTGGTGCCGCCGGAGTTCTGGCGGAAGTGGCACAACGTAGTGCACCACGCCAATACCAATACCGGCGATACCGACCCGGACAGCTTCGGCACTCTGCGCCGCTACAAAACCAATCCCGGCCAGAAGAAATTCCACAAACTGGCGCCGGGTTCAGGCACCTGGTACAGCTACCTGTTCCTGACCTATTCGTTCACTTTTCACGCCCAACTGGTGCTGTGGATTCAGGCGAAACATCGAAAGCAGTTCAAGGGCTTTAACCGCAAGCAGGCGATTGCCCAGGTGTTTCTGTGCCTGGCGTTGTGGGTTGCTTTGGCGGTTGTCTCAGGGCCGCTGGCGGCGTTCACGGTGCTGATTCCGTTCATGACCGCCAATGCCCTGGGGCAGGGGTACATTCTCACCAACCACTTCCTGCGCCCGCAGACCGCCACCAACAACCCGCTCGACAACTCCATGAGCCTTCGTTGCAACCCGGTCCTGGACCGGCTGCACTTTCGCTTCAGCCACCATATTGAACACCACTTCTTCCCGAAAATGGGCCACAACATGGCGCCAAGGGTTCGGAAGTGGCTGGAGGAGAACGAGCCGGAGCGGTACATGGCCATGCCTCATAGCAAGGCTTTGAAGATGTTGTACACCACCCCGCGGGTTTATAAATCCCCGACGGAGTTGGTGGATCCGAATGACGAAAGCCGGGTGTTTGATTTACTGCCGTTGCAGGCGCAGTTCTCTGCAGCCAATCGCAGTCAGGTCCAGGGAGTAGAGCGGTAAACTCGTAGGAGCGGATGACCGGTAGGGCTTTCCAAAACTGTGCGGAGCCAGGGATGGCGGAGCTCAAGCGTCACACGGACGTGCCGAAGGAGCGTGTTTTGGAAAGCCCTACCGGTTAGCCGCTCCGGGGTTAGCTAACCCCCCCCGGGGCGGCTATCACAAAGGTTAACCGGCGTACCCAAGCTCCTTGTTCACAAGGTTGAACAGCTCTCCACCCTTGTGCCAGCGGTCAAAGTTCTCCAGGAACTGATCGGTCAGCGCCCGGTGCCAGCCGATGAAATCACCCGCCATGTGCGCCGTCATGATCACATTCTCCCGCTGCCACAGCGGATGATCAGCCGGCAAAGGTTCTTCCTCGAACACATCCAGCGCCGCGCCGGCAATCTCGCCTTCATCCAGGGCCTTGATCAGGTCGCCGGTTTTCACAATCGGCCCACGGCCAATGTTGATCAGGCGGGCGGACTTTTTCATTACCGCAAAGGCCCTGGTGTCAAACAGCCCCTCGGTCTGGGGCGTTAGCGGGGCCGCAATCACCACAAAATCCGCATGCCGGAGCTGGTCATACAGCTCATCATTACCGTGCACCGCCTCAAAATCCGGGTCTGTTTTCCTTGCGGTGCGGGCAATTCCGTGAGGGTGCATGCCAATGGCCTTCACCAGCCGGGCGATCTGCCGGCCGATGGAGCCCGCGCCCACCACCAGTACCTGCTTGCCTTCGGCCCGCTCGGTGTCCCGGTGTTGCCACTGGTGCTGGTCTTGCAGGCGGATGGAGCGGGGGAAATCCTTGGCAAACATCAGAATGGTGCACAGCACATACTCGGCAATGGAGCGGTCAAAGATGCCCCGTGCGTTGGTTACGGTGACATCGCTGTTGACCAGGGCGGGAAACATCAGGGCGTCCACCCCGGCGCTGGTGGCGTGAATCCATTGCAGGCGATCTGCGGCAGGCCAGGCCGCTTCCAGGGCCTCAGTGCGGAAGTCGGTCACCATCATTACCTCGGTGCCGGGCAGGGTGTCCCGCAGGGTTTGCTCGTCGCAGGCAAAGCGTACTTTGGCCCGGGCCTTGATGGCTTCGATGCCTGCCGGGGCGTTTTCACCGGGGGCGGTCAGAACGGTCACAACCGGTTTGCGGGATTCAGTCATTTCAACTCCGAAAATCTCAGAAAGCATTGATACGTCTTTTTATAGTCTGGTAGCCGCTCCGGCCCGGGTCAATGTTGGTGCTTTCCTTGTACCCCTGATGGTTCCTGACTACGCTGCAGTCAGGCCTTTATTTCGTGATGTGTGGAGGTGCATATGGTAGGCCCGGTAAATAAGGAAGCAGGGGAGTTCAGACCGCGGAAAATGAATTACCGCAAGGCCAAGGCCAGCTGGAACCCGGCCATGCAGGCTATCCCGGTGTCCGGTATTCGCCGCCTTGTGAACATGGCGGCCAGCATGAAGGATGTGATCCATCTTTCCATCGGCCAGCCGGACCTGCCAACACCGAAACATATTGTTGACGCCTATGTGGATGCCCTGAACGCCGGCCAGACCGGCTACACCATGGACGCCGGCCTGCCGGAGTTGCTGGTGGCGCTGCGGGACTACTATGGCAAGCGTTACAACCGTAAACTCACCCGCGATAACATCCTGGTGACCAGCGGCGCCACCGAGGCCATGTATCTGGCCATCTCTGCCACCTCGGCACCGGGGCGGCAGTTTATCGTGACCGACCCCTCGTTCCTTCTATACGCGCCGCTGATCCGAATGACCGGGGGCGAGGTGAAGTTCATTCCGACCCGGGTGGAAAACGACCACCAGCTGGACCCGGACGAGGTGATCCGGGCCATGGGCTCCCGTACCTTTGCGTTGATTCTGAACAACCCGAACAATCCCACCGGCGCGGTTTACCCTCGCAGTACTGTAGAGACCATACTGGAAGAATGCGCCTACCGGGGTATCCAGGTGTATGCCGATGAGGTGTACGACCACATGCTGTTTGATGACGATGACTTTGCCAGTGTGCTCAACTGCTCCATGGACCTGGACAACATCATGTGCATCAGCAGTTTCTCCAAAACCTACAGCATGGCGGGGCTGCGGGTAGGTTGGGTGATTTCCAGCCAGGCGGCTATTAAATCCCTGCGCCGGTACCATATGTTTACCACGTCGGTGGCCAATACCCCGGCACAGTTTGCCGGGGTTGCAGCACTCACCGGCGACCAGCAATGCGTGAAAGACATGGTTGATATTTACCGTGAACGCCGGGACAGGATTGTTGATCTGATCGAACAGACACCCTACCTCACCGGTTACAGGCCCGGTGGCGCCTTCTATGCCTTCCCGAATCTGCCACCTCATGTAGACGGCAATGAGGTGGCGTTACGGCTGCTCAAGGAAACCGGTGTGTGTGCGGTGCCAGGCGATGCTTTCGGTGAAAGCTGTACCAATGCCCTCCGATTCAGCTTTGCCACACCCTGCGAGCGGCTGGACGAAGCGTTTGACCGGATTATCCCCTGGATGGCCAAGCAACCGTTCTGATACCGGAGTTTAAGTTGTCAGTCCCCCGGAGATGCCGCACTATAGTGGCATTTCCGAGGAGACTGACTAATTATGCAAATTCTGACCCCCGTTCTACGTGTACTGACGTTGTTTGTTGCGGTTCTGGCCGCGGGCTGTGCCAGCTTGTCCCCCTATTCAATTTCTGAGGGCGAGATCGAGCGCCAGCTGAAGAGTGCCGTAGCCAAGTACGACCGCGAGCAGTTGCAAAGCGGATCACCCTTGAGTCTGAGTCTGAACGATGCGGATATCACCCTTGGCCCGGATGGCCGGGATGTCGCTGTGATCGACCTGAAAGGTCAGGTGGCCCTGAATGCACTGATGGCAAAGCTGCCGGTGGACCTGGCCCTGAGGGTTGAGGGTGCCCCGGTGTATGACAGCAAGGAAAAAGCCGTGTATATCCGTCGGCTGCAGTTGCTGGAGAGCTCGATTGACTCCCCCTTCTTCAAAGGCGACCTGGCACCGGTAACCGACAGTGTGATGAGGGTGGTCGCCCAGATGCTGGAAACCATGCCGGTGTACCGTCTGGATGAAACCAATACCGCCCAGCGCATGTTTGGCCTGGTGCCCATGGACATCCGGGTAGCCCCGGGCCGGCTGGAATTTGTGATGGCGGAGTAATCTGCCCCGATCACTGACCGGTAGCCCTTAAAAAAAACGCCAGATGAGCAATCATCTGGCGTTTTTTGTGGGTGGTTAGGTAATCAGGCCGTGGCCTTGAGTGCTTCCTCGAAGATGCCGCAGGCTTCGTCAATCTGCTGTTCGTTGACAATCAGCGGCGGCAGCCAGCGCACAATTTCCTGGTAGGGGCCGCAGCGCAGCATCAGCAGGCCGCGCTTCTCGCATTCCTTGAGAATCTTGCCGGCCCGTTCGCCGTCCGGGCATTCGCCGCGGCGCATTTCCACCCCGATCATCAGGCCCTTGCCGCGCACATCGGCCATGTCCGGGTAGTCTTTCTTCAGGTTGTGCAGGTTGTCCCACAGGCGTTTGCCCATGCGGTCGGCGTTTTGCACCAGGCCTTCTTCCTGGATCACCTCGATGGTTGCGATGGCCGCTGCTGCCGCTACTGCGTTACCGCCGTAGGTGCCGCCCTGAGAGCCGGGCCAGCCCTTGGCCATGGTTTCCTCAGACGCCGCCAGCGCGGAAATCGGGAAGCCGCTGGCCAGCCCCTTGGCAATCATGATGGCATCCGGCGTTACCCCGAAATGCTCGTGGGCCCAGAACTTGCCGCAGCGGCCGAAGCCGGCCTGCACTTCATCGAATACCAGCATGATGCCGTGTTTGTCACAGCGCTCCCGCAGCCCTTGCATGAACCGGGTATTGGCCGGTACATAGCCACCTTCGCCCTGAACCGGCTCGATCAGCATGGCGGCAGTTTCTTTCGGGGCAGAATAGGTGACAAAGATGCGGTCCAGTTCTTTCAGGCAGAAATCGGTGGCTTCGTCTTCGCTCCAGCCATAGTGGAAGGCATGGGGGAAGGGCGAGACCACCACGCCGCCCATCATCGGGCTGACCCCGGCCCGCAGGCCAACGCTGGAGGTGGTCATGGACAGGGAACCCATGGTGCGGCCGTGAAAGCCCCCGTGAAACACAATAATGTTGGGCCGGCCGGTCACCTGCCGTACCAGCCGGATGGCCCCTTCGGCCACTTCGGTGCCGGCGTTGGAGAAGAAAAAGGCATTGAGCGGGTCTGGTGTGAGCGCCCCGAGTTTTTCCGCCAGCTCCGGCAACCGCGGATTCATCACCGTGGTGGCCTGGGCGTGGATCATGGTGGCCACCTGCTTCTGGGCGGCTTCCACCACTTTCGGGTGGCAGTGGCCAGTACTGGTTACCCCGATACCCGAGGTGAAGTCCAGATAGCGGCGGCCGTCTGTGTCAATAATGTAGGCACCTTCGCCCTTGGCGGCTGTGATGCCGGTGGCCTGCTTGAGCAGGGGAGAAAGTTTGCCTTTGTGGTCGGTCATGGATACCTCCCGAAGTGAATGGAACAGCTCTCTCTTGCAGCCTAGTCACGGGGTCAGCCGTTTACAAATGGCGTCGCCGATTTCCCGGGTGGCGCGGGGATCTTCGCCGTGTTCGGCCAGATCGGCTGCCACGGCCTCGAACAATTCCTTGCCGGCCCGCGCCAGCTGCGGGTCTTTGCGGCCCAGCCAGTCCAGCATGCGGGCGGTGGTGAACAGCATGGCGGTTGGGTCGGCAATACCCTGGCCGGCGATATCCGGGGCGCTGCCGTGGGTGGGCTCGAACATGGACGGCATGTCCGGGTCGGTGGGGTTCAGGTTGCAGGACGGCGCCACCCCCATTCCACCGGAGATCACTGCGGCCAGGTCGGTCAGGATGTCGCCCTGCAGGTTGCTGGCCACCACCACGTCGAAGGCCCAGGGGCAGGAGACAAACTTCATGCAGGCGGCATCCACCAGCTCGTGGTGGGTGGCCACATCCGGGTATTCCCGGCTGATGTCCTCGAACACCTCGGTGTACATGTCGCCCCAGTAGCGCAGGGCATTACGCTTGGTAATCAGGCATACCTGGCTTTCGCAGGCAGAACCGTCGTGGCGGTGGAAGCTGCGGGTGCGGCCGTCCTGAACGCGCTCGGCGGCGCGCTGGCGGGCCTGTTCAAAGCCGTAACGGATAATGCGTTCGGTGGCCCGGCGGGTGAACACTTCCATCTGGGTGGCCACTTCATCTGGCGTACCCTGGCGCAGGCGGCCACCCTGGCTGACGTATTCGCCTTCACTGTTTTCGCGGATCACCAGCATGTCGATGTCTTTGGCACGGTCATCTTTCAGGTACTGGCGGGCGCCGGGCAATAACCGGGCCGGGCGTTCGCACACCCACTGGCCAAAGCCCTTGCGCATCTCCAGCAGGGGCGCCAGGGAAACGCTGTCTGAAAGCAGGTAGCGGCTGGTGTCATCGATGGGCCCGGGGTCACCGAGTGCGCCCAGCAGAATGGCATCGTAGGCTTTCAGTTGCTGAAGGGCATCCTTCGGCCAGCTTTCTCCGTGTTCCTCGTGCCAGGCGTGCGAGGGCCAGGGAAACCGTGTCCACTCCAGGGCCAGGTCGTGCTTTGCGCGCAGGGTTTCCAGGCAGCGGACGGCTTCTGCCACCACTTCCGGGCCAATGCCGTCACCGGGGGTAACGGCGATGCGAGCGGTCTGGGCCATTCCCGAATCTCCTTCATGTTTTTCTACAGGGTGTGATGCAACACCGTCAGTGTAGTTCCCGGCAGGTCAGATGCCAGTGGCAAAGCTGTGTTTCCGGATTTGTTGTTTTACCCCTGCAGACTTGCTGGCTATAGTGGCAGGTAATTGATTTCTGGAACGGCTTACTCAGCCGGATTGTGGCTGAGGGGGTGGAAGTTCCCGAAGAGTATTACTGGCTGCGATCTCAGGGCATTGTGCTGTATCAGGGCTATCTGTTCGCCC
>CAYUNQ010000105.1:0-8806 GCA_964446185.1 uncultured Marinobacter sp.
AGCAGGAAACGTTCGGTGCCTACCCGAGCATCTACGATTCATTGTCCCGTTCTGCCCGTTGGGAGAACACGCTGACCGCCGGTGTTCATGAACTGGTGCTGGGCTCTGAAGTGATGGTGGATGAAGTCGAGGGCAGCGACGAGTTTACTGAAACCAGCAGAACTAATGCAGCGGTGTTTGGCCAGGGGCGTCTGAATTTCGGGGCAACGGATGTCATGCTGAGCTTGCGCCTGGATGATAACGAAGCCTTTGGTAAAGAAGAGACCGGCGGCATTGCGATTGGCCACCAATTTGATCGTTCGCACCGGGTCCGTTTGAGCTATGCGACTTCATTCAGGGCGCCGACTTTCAATGACCTCTACCTGACTGCACCTTACTACACCGGTAACCCGGACCTGGAGGCGGAACAGGGCGAGATGGTTGAGCTGGGCATGTCGGGCCGCTACGACCGCTGGTTCTGGGACCTGGCGGTTTACCAGAATGATGTAGAAGACCTGATTACCTATGTATCTGATCCGGTTACCTGGAATGGCACCATGGAGAACGTGGAGACTGCGAGGATTCGCGGTGCTGAACTCTCGTCCGGTTTCGAGACTGGCGGCTGGAGTATCGCGGCAGCCTTAAGCTACTCGGATACAGAAAACAGGGATACGGGTGCCCGTTTGCCTCGTCGTGCAGAAAAGACCGCGCGCCTTGATGCTGATCGGCTGTTCGCCCGGTGGTCGGTAGGCGCCAGCCTTGTTGCTGAAGGCAATCGCTATAACGACGCTGGCAACACCAGCCTGTTGCCGGGGCACGGCACCGTCGATCTGCGAGCCGCCTGGAATTTCCTGCCCGGATGGTCGGCCAGTTTCAAGGTGGATAATGTGCTGGATCGTCGTTACACCACCAGCCTTGGCAGTGACAACGTCACCTTCGAGCCGTTCGACTATCTCGCCGCAGGCCGGACGTACATGGCAAGCGTACGCTATGATTTCAGCCGGTAAGATACTTATCCAGAAAGGTATTGTTTCCTGATGACGGCTCGCGGGCTCACTCTCCTGACAGCTCTTCTGCTGGCAC
Source organism: uncultured Marinobacter sp. (assembly GCA_964446185.1). Classification (GTDB taxonomy): domain Bacteria; phylum Pseudomonadota; class Gammaproteobacteria; order Pseudomonadales; family Oleiphilaceae; genus Marinobacter. The sequence goes on from CAYUNQ010000105.1 coordinate 1,063, forward strand.
CCCTCCCGGTGCCGGCAGAAACCCTGTGCGCCCGCGATGCCCTGCAACGTGACATCTGCTTACCAGAACCCGCCACCCGAATTGTCTCCCTGTCGCCAGGCGCCACGGAGTTGTTGTTCTCCGCCGGTGCCGGCGACAAGGTGGTGGGCGCCGGGGCCTGGAGTGATTACCCGCCCGAGGCGGAGCAATTGCCCCGGGTGGGAGACAGCAGCCGGCTCGACCTGGAAGTGATCCTGTCGCTGCAGCCGGACCTGGTGGTGGCCTGGGTGGATGGCAATTCCCGGCAGCAGGTGGAGCGGCTGGAGCAGCTGGGCGTGCCGGCGTTCTGGCTGTCGCCCCGGGAGTTTGAGGATATTCCCCGGGCTATTGAGCGGCTTGGTGCGCTGGCAGGTACTTTGGATGTGGCTCAATCCGAAGCGCTGTCGTTCCGGCAGGGATTCCGGGAACTGGAGGAGCGCTACCAAAACGCCGACGCCATTCGGGTGTTCTACCAGATCTGGCATCAGCCCCTGATGACCATCAACCGGGATGAGTTGATCGGTAAAGCCATCGAGCTGTGTGGCGGTATCAATGTCTTCGGTCACCTACCCCGGCTGGTGCCGCGAATCAGTATCGAGGCAGTTCTGGAAGCGGCTCCGGAGGTGATTGTAACCTCTGGCCGGGAGCGTAATGACCGGGAGTGGCTGGCAAGCTGGGAGGCGTATCCAGGCTTGCCGGCGGTTGCTGCCGGCAACCTATTCCTGGAACCGCCGGATCTTCTCGCCCGCCCAACGGTGCGTATGCTCGAAGGCGTAAGCCATCTCTGCCAGACCCTGGAGACCGCCCGTGGCCGGCTTTAATGCCCTGCGTCCGCTAGCTGTGCTGGTGCTGATCAGCATCGCCGCAGTCACCTTCGCCATCGCCGTGGGCAGTGCCCAGATTGGCGTTGGCAAGGTGGTGTGGGTGCTGGCCGGGGGCGGCTCGGACCTGGAACGTACGCTGATACTGGAGTTGCGCCTGCCCCGGGTGCTCAGCGCCTTTGCCGTGGGTGGCTTGCTGGCGGTGGCTGGTGCCCTGATGCAGGTATTGTTGCGCAATCCCCTGGCCGATCCCTATGTGCTGGGTTTGTCCGGTGGTGCTGCCGTAGGCGCCCTGCTGGCCATGCTGGCGGGCATGGCTGGCGTGGTGGTTTCCGGTTCTGCCTTTGCCGGTGCCCTGCTGGCTACCCTGCTGGTATTCGGCCTGGCCCATGGCAGTGGCAGCTGGACTCCCTCTCGATTGTTGCTGACCGGCGTGGTGGTGGCTGCTGGCTGGGGTGCGTTAATTACCCTGATCCTGGCCATGACACCGGCAGCCCGGTTACCGGGCATGCTGTACTGGTTGATGGGCGACCTGTCCCATTCCGGCCAGCCCTGGCCCGGTTTGCTGGTGTTGGTGCTGGTGATCCTGCTGGTCTTGCCTCTGGGCCGGAGCCTGAACGTACTGGCCCGGGGTTCTATGCAGGCGGCGGCTCTCGGCGTGTCGGTTCGGCCGCTGGAATGGCTGGTGTACCTGCTGGCCAGTTTGCTGACCGCAACCGCCGTGACCATGGCCGGTGCAGTGGGGTTTGTCGGGCTGGTGGTGCCACATATGCTTAGGCTGGTGCTGGGCAATGACCAGCGCCTGATCCTGCCGGCCTGTGCCCTGGCCGGTGGCATTCTGCTGGTGCTGGCGGACACCCTGGGGCGGATAGTGATTGCTCCGGAGCAACTGCCGGTGGGTGTGATTACCGCCTTGCTGGGGGTGCCCACCTTCCTGTACCTGTTGTACCGGAGCCGATGATGACTACGTTGGCGACTCACGAGCTTGTGATCGACATTCCCGGCCGAGCGTCCGGATCGCCACTGGGACTGCAGGTGGAACCGGGGCAGATCTGGGGCGTGCTCGGCCCTAACGGTACCGGCAAAACCACCCTGCTCCATACCCTGGCTGGCCTTCGGCCGCCCCGAAGCGGGCAGGTGTTTCTGGATCAGAAACCGCAAACCTCTCTGCGCCGCAAACTGGTGTCCCGAAATGTCGGTTTAGTCTTCCAGGATCGGCAAGACGGCTTCCCTGCCACGGTATTGGAAACCGCCCTGATTGGCCGCCACCCCTGGCTCTCGGCCTGGCAAATGGAATCCGCGAACGATATCGCCCTGGCCGAACAGGCGCTGCAGGCCCTGGATGTAGGGCACCTTCGGGATCGCCTGGTCAGCACCCTGTCCGGCGGCGAACGCCAGCGGGTAGCTATCGCCACACTGATGACCCAAAACCCCGACATCTGGCTGCTGGACGAACCCACCAACCACCTGGACCTGCACCACCAGGTGGCGGTGATGAGCCTGCTCACCGCCCGTGCCAACAGTGGCAAGGCGGTGTTCATGTGCCTGCACGACCTGAACCTGGCTGCCCGCTGGTGTGACCATCTTCTGCTGCTCTATCCTGATGGCCAGGCCTGCTGGGGCCCGGCCGAAACCATGCTGGTGCCCTCGGCCCTTGAACAGTTGTATAACCAGAAGCTGGAAACGGTGGAGGTGGACGGGGCGCCGTTTTTTGTGCCCAGCCGCGGCTAACCGGCCAGCCCTGTACCCTGCGCAACCAGTCCCTATTTGGGTACGATAGGCCCCAGAATGGGACCTGTCATTCGGGAGCAACCATGAAATTTACCGAGTTCTACAACGTCGCCCTCGCCCGCAAAGGCGGCGAGCAGGCCCTGCAAGCGCTGCTGCCTCCTGTGGTGGAGAAAAGCCGGCTGGCGGAGGTAGGTGACGCCCGTTACCTGTCGGAGATGACCCGCTGCATTTTCAAGGCAGGGTTTGTCTGGCGGGTCATCGAGAACAAGTGGCCGGATTTTGAGGCGGCGTTTGAAGGTTTTGTCCCGGCCTACTGGCAGCAAGTGCCTCCGGAGGTGCTGGAACGGTTGGCGGCGGATGAGCGCATCGTTCGCAACATGCAGAAAATCCGCACCGTGCCGGAGAACGCCCGGATGATCATGGATGTGGCGAAAGATCACGGCAGCTTCGGGCAGTTTCTCGCTAACTGGCCTGGGGATGACCAGGTAGGCTTGCTGCTTTACCTCAAGCGCAACGGCGAGCGGCTGGGGGGTAACTCGGCCCAGTATTTTCTTCGCCGTGTGGGCTGGGATGGTTTTATCCTGTCCCACGATGTAGTGACCGCTCTTACCCGGGCCGGTATTCTGGATGCCTCACCGGCCAGCAAGAAAGGCCTGACCCAGGCCCAGCAGGCGTTTAACCAGTGGCACCGGGAAACCGGCTTGCCGGTGAGTCACTTGTCGCGGATTGTGTCGTTTACCGTGGATACCTGAGCAAGTCATGGGTGATGTACTAGGCTTATCGCCTATATAAGAAAACAGAATTTCACCTTATATATCGTTTCAGTATATCCTTAGATCAAATCATAGATATCGGCGACATCAAAGGTGAATACCATGACCCAGCCTATCGTTCAGCATTTCTTCGACGAACCTACGAATACGTTCAGTTACGTGGTGCGTGATCCGGACAGCCAGGCCTGTGCCATCCTGGATTCGGTGCTGGATTTCGACTACGCCGCCGGCCGCACCGACGTGCGCTCCGCAGACGAAATCATTCAGTACGTTCGAGACAACAACCTGACGGTTGAGTGGATCCTGGAAACCCATGTGCATGCAGATCACCTGTCTGCAGCACCCTATCTGCACGAACATCTTGGCGGAAAGACGGGAATTGGCGCGAAAATCGTCGATGTTCAGGAGATTTTCGGTAAAGCCTTCAATGCCGGCACCGAGTTTGCCCGCGACGGCAGCCAGTTCGATAAGCTGTTCGAGGAAGGCGATACCTTTACCATCGGCAACCTGGAAGGCCGGGTACTGCACACCCCGGGCCACACCCCCGCTTGCCTGACCTACGTAATCGGTGATGCCGCGTTTGTTGGCGATACCCTGTTCATGCCAGATTACGGCACCGCCCGTTGTGACTTCCCGGGGGGTGATGCCCGGGTATTGTATCGCTCGATCCAGAAAGTCTTGTCGTTGCCGTCCGACACCCGGATTTTCCTGTGCCATGACTACAAGGCCCCGGGCCGGGACGAATACCATCATATGACCACGGTGGCGGAGCAGCGGGAGGCGAACGTGCACGTGCACGAGGGCATTTCTGAGGATGAGTTTGTAAAAATGCGCACCGAGCGGGACGCCACCCTGGACATGCCCCGGCTGATCCTGCCCTCGGTTCAGGTGAATATGCGGGCCGGTCATATGCCGCCGGCAGAGGATAACGGACAGGTTTACCTGAAAGTTCCGGTCAACCGGTTCTGAGCCGGGTATGAACCTGAAACGCTACCTGCCCATCCTGCAGTGGGCGCCGGGCTACAGCCGCGATCAGGTCACCAGTGACCTGATCGCAGCGGTGATCGTTACCGTCATGCTGATTCCACAGTCACTGGCCTATGCCCTGCTGGCCGGCTTGCCCGCTCATGTCGGGCTGTATGCCAGTATCCTGCCGCTGGTGATCTACGCGGTGTTCGGCACCAGCCGAACCCTGTCGGTGGGCCCCGTTGCCGTGGCTTCATTGATGACTGCGGCTGCCCTGGCTCCACTGGCGGAGGCCGGCACACCCGAATACATTGCCGGTGCGGTGTTGCTGGCGGTGATGTCTGGCCTGATGCTGACGGTAATGGGGGTGATGCGGCTCGGTTTTCTGGCCAACTTCCTCAGCCATCCGGTGATTTCCGGGTTTATCACCGCCTCCGGCATCGTGATTGCCGCCAGCCAGCTGAAGCACCTGTTCGGTATCCAGTCTTCCGGCCACAACCTGATTGATATCGTCGGTTCGTTGTTCAACGGCCTGTCTGATACCAACCTGCCCACCTTGCTGGTGGGTGGCGGCGCCCTGCTGTTCCTGGTTTGGTCGCGGCGCTACCTGAAACCGTTGCTGAACAAGCTCGGCCTGGCGCCCCGTGCCGCGGATATTTTCACCAAGACGGCACCGATTCTGGCCGTGGTGGTGACAACCCTGGTGGCCTGGGCCCTGCGGTTGGATGAGCAGGGTGTCCGGCTGGTGGGCGCCGTGCCCTCGGGTTTGCCCTCCTTTACCATGCCCAGCCTGGATCCGTCCGTTTGGTCCCAGCTGGCCGTCAGTGCCTTGTTGATCAGTGTGGTGGGTTTTGTGGAATCGGTTTCCGTGGGCCAGACACTGGCTGCCAAACGGCGCCAGCGTATTGATCCGGACCAGGAACTGATTGGCCTGGGTACCGCTAATCTGGGCTCCGGTTTTTCCGGTGGCATGCCGGTAACCGGCGGTTTTTCCCGTTCCGTGGTTAACTTTGACGCGGGCGCAGAAACCCCGGCGGCCGGGGCTTATACCGCCGTCGGCATTGCCCTGGCCACCCTGTTCCTGACGCCTGCCATTGCCTGGCTACCCCAGGCGACGCTGGCAGCCACGATTATCGTGGCGGTGGCTACGCTGATAGACCTGCCGGCCCTGGCCCGCACCTTCCGCTATTCCCGTACCGACTTTGGCGCCATGCTGGCCACCATTGTGCTGACGCTGACACACAGTGTGGAGGCGGGCATTGTTGCCGGTGTGGCCTTGTCTATCGGTCTTTTTCTTTACCGTACCAGCCGCCCCCATTGCGCGGTGGTGGGCCGGGTGCCGGGCACCGAGCACTTCCGTAATATCTTGCGGCACGATGTGGAGCTGTGCCCGAAGGTGACTTTCCTGCGGGTGGACGAAAGCCTGTACTTTGCCAATGCCCGCTTTCTGGAGGAAACGGTGATGGACCTGCTCTCCCGGGAGCCGGAACTGACAGACCTGGTGCTGGTGTGCCCCGCTGTGAACCTGGTGGATGCCTCGGCCCTGGAAAGCCTGGAAGCCATCAATGAGCGCCTGCACGATGCCGGCGTGCGCCTGCATCTCTCTGAGGTGAAAGGCCCGGTGATGGACCGGCTCAAGGGTACGGAGTTTCTTGAGCACCTGGGTGGTGGCGTTCATCTGAGCACCTACGAGGCCTGGCAGGCCCTGACTAACCGCCCGGCGCTGGCATGATCTGGTTGGGGTGATCCCATTGACCGGCGTGGGGTGGTGCGGTCAGCTGGCGGGGTGCGGCTGCTCCCTGCAGGAGGCGTTTTTGCGCCATGCGGTCAGCCAGGGCAGGACCTCGGAAGCCGGCATGGGCCTGGCCACGGCATAGCCCTGCACCAGGTTGCAGCCCATGGCCATCAGTGCCTCAGCCTGGGCCATGGTTTCCACACCCTCGGCCAGGGTTGGCTTGCGGAAACGCTGGGCCATGAAGATTACACTTTCCACAATCGCCCGGTCGCTGTCGTCCTGCAACATATCATGGATAAAGCTCTGGTCGATCTTGATCATGGTGATCGGCAGGGTGCGCAGGTAGGTCAGCGATGAGAACCCGGTTCCGAAATCATCCAGGGCCACCTGAAGGCCGAGGGTCTGGCACTTTGCCAGTACGTTCTCGGCGCGCTGTATGTCTTCCAGGGCGGTGGATTCCAGTACCTCCAGGGTGATCTGCTTCGGGTCTACCTCCGGGTGGCTCTGCAGGTAGCTTTCCAGGTAGTGCACAAAGCTGTGGTCCATCAGGTGCGGCGCGCCGATGTTAATGCTTACGGCAAGTTGCTCGCCGGCCTCGTTCCACAGGTTCATCTGGTGAATGGCTTCTTTCAGCACCCAGCTCCCCAGCGGTACTTCCAGGTGGCTGTTCTCGACCGCAGGCAGGAACTCCCCGGGCATGGTCAGGCCCCGAGCCGGGTGGTTCCAGCGGATCAGGGCTTCAAAGCCCACCACCTGGCAATCAGCCAGCCGCACCTGGGGCTGGAAATAGAGCTCGAATTCATTGTTTTCCAGGGCATTGCCGATTTCCACCAGCTGGTTCCGGCGCTGGCGCCGGGAGGCATCCTCACTCGGATCGAAGATGTGGAACTGGTTGCGGCCTTTTTCCTTGGCTGCGTACATGGCCTGGTCCGCATGGCGGATCAGGCCTTCGGCGTCGGTGTTGTCGTCCGGGTAAATGGCGGCGCCTAGGCAGGCGCTGACAGTGATGAAGGTATCGGCCACCGGGATCGGTTGGCCCACTTCCGCCAGCAGTCGCTGATAGACAATCTCAGGGCTGTCGCTCTGGATCAGGATCACAAATTCGTCGCCACCGATCCGTGCAATGGTATCGCCCCGTCGCAGACTGTGGGCCAGGCGGTCGGCGACGGTTTTCAGGGCCTTATCGCCGGCATCGTGGCCGAACTCGTCGTTGATGGCCTTGAAGCCGTCAATGTCCAGGTAACACACTGAAAGCGAACGTTTCTGGCGGTCGGCGTGCTGGCAGGCGGTACGCAGGCGCTCCACCAGCAGCTGCCGGTTGGGCAGGCCGGTAAGTTCGTCGTAGTTGGCGGCGCGGTCCAGGTCCCGGGCGTGATTTTTCAGGACGGTGATGTCGGTAAACGAGGCCACGTGGAAATATTGCCCCGGCTCTTCCAGATGTACGCGGCTGACCGACAACAACTCGATGTATTCTTCGCCATTCTTGCGTCGGTTCCACAGTTCGCCGCGCCAGAAATCGTTCTGTTGGATAGATTGCCACATAGAACGGTAGTACTCGGGAGAGTGCCGTCCGGAGCTGAGAATATTCGGGTTCAGGCCCAGCACCTCTTCCCGGCTGTAGCCGGTAATGCGGGAAAAGGCCGGGTTCACATCCATGATGTGGTTGTGTTTGTCGGTGATCAGGATGGCTTCGTGGCTTC
>CAYUNQ010000106.1:0-2218 GCA_964446185.1 uncultured Marinobacter sp.
GATGGCAAATGGCTGCGGCCTGCTGCCCCGCCTGAAGAATATCGAAGCCCTGAAGAAACCCCATTTCAGCCCGCGGGAGCGGGTGCACTACGCCATGGAGACTTTCGGCCAGCTCTGAGCCGGCTTTGCCAGACACAAAAAAACCGGAGCCTTTCACAGCTCCGGTTTTTTTATGGCATTACTTCAAATGATCAGAGCAATTCGCCCCGCTGAAGCGGCAGTTTACGCTCCTGCGTGAGGCCTCTGAGCAAGCCCCAGGTCATGATTCTGGCGTGATAATTGACAATTCGGGATTCAGACGTGTAAATGGACACCCAAATATTACAAGCGCTTCATGCTATTAGTTTGAACTCTCAATATCAAAGCAGCACTCCAATCGTGTTACCATCCAGAGGTCTCCATGGCGAAAACCACCACCTTTCCTTTACGTTATTCCGCCTACGCCATCAGCATTGCCGGGCTGGTCATTTCCCTGCCCGTTACCCTCTGGCTTGATGACTGGTATCTCATCCCGGTGATCTTCGCCGCCCTGACTGCCCTGGGCAGCTGGGACTTGCTGCAGCGCAGCCATACCGTCAGCCGCAACTATCCGATCGTGGCCAACTTCCGCTACCTGTTCGAATCGGTAGGGCCGGAAATCCGCCAGTACTTTATCCAGTCCGACACCGAGGAGCGCCCCTTCTCCCGGGAGCAGCGCACCATCGTTTACCAGCGCGCCAAGCAGGCTCTGGATAAGCGCCCCTTCGGCTCCCAGCTGAGCATGTATGAGGAAGGCTTTGAGTGGATGAACCACTCCCTCGCCCCAACCCGGCTCGCCAACAGCGACTTCCGCATTGTGATAGGCAAGAACTGCGAGAAGCCCTACAGCGCCAGCGTATTCAACATTTCCGCCATGAGTTTTGGGTCACTGTCGGCCAATGCCATCCTCAGCCTGAATGCCGGAGCCCGCAAAGGCGCCTTCTACCATGACACCGGCGAGGGCTCGATATCACGCTACCACCGGGAACCCGGGGGTGACCTGGTGTGGGAAATCGGTTCGGGTTATTTTGGCTGCCGGCATCCGGATGGCAGTTTCAACCCGGATATGTTCCGGCAGAACGCCACGCTGGAGCAGGTAAAAATGATAGAGGTCAAACTATCTCAGGGCGCCAAACCCGGCCACGGAGGTATTTTGCCCGGCGAAAAAGTCACCCGGGAGATTGCGGAAGCCCGCGGCGTGCAAATGGGGGAAGACTGCATATCGCCCGCCAGCCATTCCGCTTTCTCCAACCCGGTAGAGCTGCTGGAATTCCTGGATCAGCTGCGGGAGCTCTCCGGCGGCAAGCCGGTTGGTTTCAAGCTGGCGATTGGCCATCCGTGGGAGTGGTTTGCCATTGTCAAAGCCATGCTGGCGACCGGTAAGAAACCGGATTTCATTGTGGTGGATGGTGGCGAAGGTGGCACCGGTGCGGCGCCGCTGGAGTTCATCAACCGGCTGGGCATGCCAATGACCGAAGCCCTGTTGCTGGTTCATAACACACTGGTAGGCACTAACCTGCGGGAAGACATCGCCATTGGTGCCGCCGGCAAGATTACCTCCGCGTTCAACATCGCACGTACGCTAGCCCTGGGCGCAGATTGGTGTAATGCGGCGCGCGGTTATATGTTCGCCCTGGGCTGCATCCAGGCCCTGAACTGCCACACCGGCCGCTGCCCTTCCGGCATTGCCACCCAGGACCCGCGCCGCGGCAACAAGCTGGACGTACCTTTGAAAAGCGAGCGGGTGTATAACTTCCACAAAAGCACCCTGGACGCCCTGCAGAACCTGTTGGAGGCTTCCGGCCTGAAACACCCGTCTGAACTGGGGCCAGAACACATTGTGCGGCGGGTTTCCAAAACCGAGGTGCACAGCTACCTGGACCTTTTCCCGTTCCTGGAACCCGGCGCCCTGCTGGAAGGCAAAACCGGCCTGACCGTGTTTGACAAATACTGGGACGATGCCCGGCCGGATACTTTCGAGCCGCCGGAATTCATCCTGAAACTGCGGGAAACCAAGCTGAGGTAACCCTTTGAAGAAAATCTCCTGCTCACTGTTTATTTTTACTTTGGGCTGGTGTAGACTTCGCTCCCGCTAAGCCACTGAGATAAACCTCTTTTCTTGGCGGGCAGCAGTTTACGGGGCGTAGCGCAGCTTGGTAGCGCACTTGCATGGGGTGCAAGGGGTCGTAGGTTCAAATCC
>CAYUNQ010000106.1:2228-8800 GCA_964446185.1 uncultured Marinobacter sp.
GAAAGGTCCGGGTTTTGTTATTTCTGAACCGAGGATTTCCCTTTAGGGCAGCGCGTTCAGTCTGTGTACCAGTAAAACATTCGGGAGTCCTTCCCCAGCACCGTTACCGATTCCACCTCATCCGAAGCTCGACCAGCCATGCCGTAGCACACGTGCAAAGGCAACAAATGCTCTTCCCTTGGGTGGCAAAAGCGTGCATGGGGCGCTTCATCCCAGCGTGCCAACCGTTCGGAACGCTCGGCTTCAGTCAGCTCCACTCCCACACAAGTCTCCGCCAGCCAGTCCTGAAACTGCGCGTTTTTGGCATCTGCTTCGGTATCGGAGCGATCAAAGAACGCCCGCATATTGTGGAATGAGAACCCTGAGCCGATCACCAGCAGGTTGTCGTAATCCAGACCACGCAAGGCCTGCCCGATCGCCAGGTGCGCCCTGGCATCCAGGGAGTTCACCAGCGATAGCTGCACGCAGGGTATATCTGCCTCGGGGTACATCAGTTTCAGGGGCACGAACAAGCCGTGGTCAAAGCCACGCTCGCCATCCAGCTTTGAGGCTATGCCCGCCTGCTCCAGGGCAGCCCGCACCTTATCTGCCAGCACCGGCTCACCCGGACAGGGGTATTCAATGCGGTAAGACTCCTCGGGGAACCCGTAGTAGTCATAGATCAGTGGTGGATTGGCACCGGAGGTGAGCGTGGGCACCCCTTCCTCCCAATGGGCACTCACCACCAAAATGGCAGAAGGCCTGGGCAAGCGCTTCGCGGCAGCTTCCAGGCTTTCGACCATCTGTCGATGGCCCTGGTCTCCCAGCAGCGGCATGGGGCCGCCGCCGTGAGACAGGTAAAACAGGTTCACCCTGCTCACCGCATAGCCTTCAGGGCTTGCGCCCACTTGGCCATTTCTTCCAGCATCACCGTCGCAGATTCTGTATGGGGCTGGGCAGCCTGGAACTTGCCAGAATCATCCAGCTGCTCCCAGGGCATCTGCACCATCACACCTTCCACCATCGGCATCATCTTCAGGGTGGTTACCAGCTGCTTGGCATTCTGGGCCGAGCGAAGGCCGCCCGATGCACCACCGTAGCTTACAAAGCCGCACGGCTTGTAGTTCCACTCGTTGTAGAGGTAGTTCAGCGCATTCACGAATGAAGGTGGCGGGCAGTAGTTGTACTCGGGAATCACAAAGACATAGGCGTCAGCCCTGGCCACGCTTTCCGACCACGCCTTGGTGTGCGCGTGCTCATACTTCTGCATACGCGGGTGGTTGGGCTCGTCATATACCGGCAGGTTGAAATCCGCCAGGTCCACCAGCTCGCTTTCGAAGCTGCCCTGCCCGTTAGCATGGCCGTTGAACCATTCAGCAACAGAGGGGCCCATACGGCCCGGGCGGGTACTACAGATGATCGTTTGAAGTTTGAGAGACATATCATTCAGTCCTTGTGCACGGGAATCTCATTTCGAGCTGTCACTATAAAAACAACGACCCGGGAATGATAACGGAGAATTCAGCAAAGCTTATTCAGTTTGTCTGATCAAGGTATCAGGCGGGGTCTGACCCCGTGTCGAACAATTTGCGCATTTGCAGCAGGGCAACCGCGATCAGTGCGCCGGAAAGCCCGAAAGCCAGCACAAATCCGCCCAGCTCCAGAAGCGCGCCGAACATCAGCGGCGCCAGGAAGTGAATGGCGCGGTTGGCCATCAGGCGCATCCCGAGTGCACCGGAGCGTTTCTCCCGTTCCACGCTTTCGGCCAGGATAACCATCGACAATGGCTGGGTGAGGCCCGACCCAATGCCCACCAGTACCGCCAGCAGCCCCAGTAAAACCATATGTTCGAACAGGCCCAGCAGGCCAATACCTGCGGCGAGGGTTCCGAGAGACAGCAACACCGTATTCTCGCGTCCGCCCGCCATGGCAATCATTCGTGCCATAAAGGGCCGGATCAGCATCGACACACCGGCCCGCAGGCTGACCAATACACCGATCACGACCGGTGTCATGGCCAGGCTTTCCAGGTACACCGGCAGGTAGCTGCCATACACCCCCAGGGCAAACATCCCGAGCACAGTAACCAGCACCGACAGCTGGACGCCCCGATTAGCCTTCATTAACGCCCACTGAGCCCGGAAGCCCGCCTGTTTTCGGGTGATCGCCATCCGCTCCCGGGCCTGGCCGGTGAGGCGCAATCCAGCCAGGGCTGCCAGCACCGCAAACAGCGCCATCACCAGAAACACATACCCCCGGCCGGTGTCGCTTGCCAGCAATGCACCGGCCAGCAAGGGCCCCACCACCTGCCCGCCGGACAGCCAGGTGGAATACCAGCCGAAATACTTCTCCAGCGTGGGCCCGGTGCCCAGATTGGAAATAATGGTCTGCGCTGAAAGTACCATTTGCAGGTGCGCCAGCCCGACCAGCAACTGGCCCAGCACAAGGCCGCCAAAGCCATACCAGAAGTGCATGGACAACAGCCCTGCCACCATCAAGGCCCCGCCCGCGATCAATGTGGCACGTCCACCATAGCGGGTAACCACGCCCCCGAGAGGAATCGCCAGCAGCAACGGCAGCAGATACTGGGTACTGAGCACCGCACCCAATAACAGCGGCGAAGCGCCCAGCTGCAAGCCATAAACCGGCACCGCCACAATCAGCATGGAATAAACCACAAAGCAGAAGGTGAGCGATAGGCAGACGGCAAAAAAGTTTCGGGCTGCGTCGGAGCTAACGGATGAAGGCAAGGGGTCGTCCTGCAGGGCCTGGCGGATGGTTAGGCGACTATCTTAACGCGCCAGGCTGGCAGGGTGAAATCCGCACGCCCACAAGAAAGGCCAGCCCTTTCGGAAACTGGCCTTAATTATCAACCTGTCATCTCAGGCCTTTCACCCTCGGGGTCTGACCCCGGGTCTGACCCCGGGGTTGACGCACTTATTCGGCGGAGGCTATCAGGCTGGCGTTGCCGCCGGCGGCGGTGGTGTCGATGCACAGGTGGCGTTCGATCACGTAACGCTGGTCCAGCTTGTGCTCGGTGATGATCGGCAGCAAGGCACCATCGCGCTTGGCCAGGGCCTGGCGATACTGCTTCAGCAGCGGCTTTTCAGCCACGCTGGTCACCGCTTCATAACCGTTGAGCTGAATCAGCGCCTCCGGCTCCAGCAGGCCGTCGACGGCGGCCACTGGCAGGCCGGCTTTGGAGGCATCCGCCAGCAACTTTTCAACACCTGGCGCCACTACGACCACCTTGTTGCCCTGTGACAACGCCGTGCCCGCCTGCTCAATTGCAGATTCTGCATCTGGGCCGAGGCAAAGCACCACTCCGCGGGCGTGGCAAGACAGGTGGTTCTGCTCGCCGGTCGGCCCCGGCATTTCTTCATAACCTTCATCCAGCGGCGCCGGCAGGTCACCAAAGTACGGCTTGAGCGCCTGCTGCCGGCCTTCTGGGGCCGGAGCATCCACCTTCGCCAGCTGATCGATCAGTTTCTGTACCTTACCGGCCGCAATGGCTTTGGCATCGGCCGGAGCCGCCTTTTCAACAACCTCGCCTTTGATGAAACGGCGCACATACTGCGGGCCACCGGCTTTCGGACCAGTACCCGACAGGCCTTCGCCGCCGAATGGCTGGGAGCCGACAATGGCGCCGATCTGGTTACGGTTCACGTAGGTGTTGCCCACCTTTATCCGGCTGGAAATATGTTCGATGCGGCGATCCACACGGCTGTGGATACCGAAGGTCAGGCCGTAGCCCTTGGCATTGACGGCATCCACCACCTTGTCGATGTCCTTGGCCGCGAAGGTGGCCACATGCAGCACGGGGCCGAAGATTTCCTCTTCCATCTCTTCAATGCCGCTGACCTTGAGCACTGCCGGCGACACAAACCGACCTTTTTCCGGCACTGGCAGCTTCTTCAGCAGCTTGCCCTGCTGCTCGAATGCCTCGCAGTGGTCGGCAATTTTCTTGCGGGCGTTCTCGTCAATCACCGGGCCCACATCCGTGGACAGCAACCAGGGGTCGCCAATACCGAGCTCTTCCATGGCGCCGTAAAGCATTTCCAGCAGGTTATCGGCAATGTCCTCCTGCACATAGAGCATCCGCAACGCCGAACAGCGCTGGCCGGCACTCTGGAATGAGGACGCCAGTACATCCCGAACCACCTGCTCCGGCAGCGCGGTGGAATCTACGATCATGGCGTTCAGGCCACCGGTTTCTGCCACCAACGGGGCATCCGGCGCCATGTTTTCAGTCATGGCCTTATTGATGCGCTGGGCGGTTGCCGTCGAGCCGGTGAAGCACACCCCGGTTACCCGGGCGTCGGACGTCAGCGCGGAGCCCACGGTGGCACCGGTACCCGGCAACAACTGCACGGCGGCTTTCGGAATACCGGCCTGGTGCATCAGTTCAGCGGCGCGAACCGCCAGCAGTGAGGTCTGTTCCGCCGGCTTGGCCAGCACCGCGTTACCGGCCGCCAGGTTCGCCAGAACCTGGCCGGTGAAGATGGCCAGCGGGAAGTTCCACGGCGAGATACAACACATCACGCCCCGGGCCTGGCCGGCGTCTTTATAACGAATACCTTCGTTGGCGTAGTACATGGCAAAGTCGACGGCTTCGCGAATTTCCGCCACCGCATCCAGCAGAGACTTTCCGGCTTCACGGGTGGTCAGCGCAAACAGCTCGTGCACGTTCTCTTCGTACAGGTCACCCACTTTGCGAATCATCTCGGCCCGCTGTTCTGCAGGCACGGCCGACCACTGGGCAAAGCCTTCCTGCGCGGCGTCCATGGCTGCATTGATGTCGGCTTCAGAGGCATAGGTAATCTGGCCGACCAGATCGTCCGGGTCGGCAGGGTTACGCACTTCCACTACTTCATCGCTGACAGACTCCACGGCCAGTACCGGGCCACCCTGCCACTGGTGGGTTTTGTACTGGTTGCGGCCGGCGTCAATTTCCGCCACGGTCACCGGATCGGTAATGTCCCAGCCCTTTGAGTTACGGCGCTGGTCACCGAACACTTTCGCCGGCGGCACAATGGCCTTGCTGGAAATGTCATGGCCCAGTTTCATCACCACGTCGATCGGGTCTTTGGCGATCTCTTCCGGCGTAATGCTGGTGTCGACAATCTGGTTCACGAAGGAGCTGTTGGCACCGTTTTCGAGCAGGCGGCGCACCAGGTAGGCGAGCAGGTCTTTGTGGGCACCCACCGGAGCGTAAATACGGCACGGTACTTTGCTGTCTTCCAGCACCTGGTCGTGCAGCGATTCACCCATACCGTGCAGGCGCTGGAACTCGAACTTGTCCCGACCCAGGTCTTTCGCCAGTTCCAGCACCGCCGACACCGAGTGGGCGTTGTGGGTGGCAAACTGCGGGTAAATCCGGTCAGTCATGCCCAGCAACTGGCGGGCACAGGCCAGGTATGACACGTCACTGCAGGCCTTGCGGGTAAACACCGGGAAGCCAGACAGGCCCATCACCTGGGCGCGCTTGATTTCGGCATCCCAGTAGGCGCCTTTTACCAGTCGGACCATGATGCGGCGGTCCAGTTTTTCAGACAGGGCATACAGCCAGTCCAGGGTCTGGGAAGCCCGCTTGGCGAAAGCCTGGACCACCACGCCGAAGCCGTCCCAACCTTTGAGTTCTTCGTCTGAGAGGATGGCTTCAATCACGTCCAGAGACAGGTCCAGGCGGTCCTGCTCTTCGGCATCGATGTTGAAGCCCATGTTGGCAGCGGCTGCTTTTTTGGCCAGAGTCAGGGCCCGAGGCACCAGCTCGTTCATTACCCGTTCTTTCTGGCCGTATTCGTAACGGGCCAGCAGTGCCGACAATTTTACGGAAATACCGGGATTGGTGCGCACATCACCTTCACAGCGCTTGCTGATGCTGTCGATGGCATCGGAATAGGCGTTGAAGTAGCGCTCGGCATCGGCATCGGTGCGGGCCGCTTCGCCCAGCATGTCGTAGGAATAGGTGTAGCCCTGCTCTTCCTGGGATTTGCCGCGATCCTGAGCTTCTTCAATGGTGCGGCCCAGCACAAACTGCCGGCCCATTTCTTTCATGGCCTGGCCAGCGGCCGTACGGACTACCGGCTCACCCAGGCGCTTCACCATTTTACGCAGGGTTTCACCCACGCTCTGGCGCTCGGAATCTTTCAGCAGGTTGCTGGTCATCAGCAGGGCCAGGGTGGCCGAATTGATCAGGCCAGACTTGGCTTTACCCACGTGGGCACCCCAGTTACCGGAGGTGATCTTGTCTTCGATCAGGTCCTGGATGGTGAAGTTGTCGGGCACCCGCAACAGGGCCTCGGCCAGGCACATCAGGGCCACGCCCTCTTTGGTGGTCAGGCCGTATTCCGCCAGGAACTTTTCCATGATGGTGGGCTTGGCGTTGTCACGCACATCCCGCACCAGATCCGCTGCCCGGGCTGAAATGGCCTTGCGGGTTTCATCAGACAGCTGAGCCTGCTCAATCAGCCGGTGAATCACTTCATGCTCATCCGCCAGGTAGTTGTTGCGGATGGCCTGGCGGATCTCGTGAAGCTCTGGTGCCACGGGTTGCTGCAGACTCATAGGTATTCCTCCTGATTATTTGTATG
>CAYUNQ010000107.1:0-8692 GCA_964446185.1 uncultured Marinobacter sp.
CCGAGGTCACCAGTACGGTACCTGGTTTTCCGGTTGCACGGGCATAGCCGTCGGCCATGTGGACCGCCGCCTGTTCGTGCCGCACCAGAATATGCTTGACTTTGTCCTGCCTGAACAGCGCATCATAAATATGAAGGGCTGCACCACCCGGATAGCCGTATATGTATTCGATCCCTTCATCCTGCAGGGAGCGGATCAGCATATCGGCGCCAGACAATAACTCCACGATTTCTACCCTCTTCTACGAGTGAATGAGCCGGGTTACGCCCCGGTTGCCTGGATTCTCGGTTTCCCTGCTTCTTTTGAAAGCGGAACCGGCGTACTCCTCCACACCATTTTAAGAGGTTGTCTCCTGGCCAGCCGCCCTCCTGAGGGTTGCGGAGAACGGCCAATCAACGGGTTGCACGTAAGCAACAACCAGCGCCCACCAGCGGGTGGCGGACTCAGTGTGGTGATTAACGGGGGATACTCGCTCGGGATTGCCTGCCGTATTGACCCCAGTCTTCAGGCAATCGGTAATTCTGACAGCGGGAAACTCACTGTCAATAGGCGCTGTGGCTTAATTGCCACCATTTTCTTAGACACGGGCCTCCGGTTGGCCAATAATGGTGCAAGAGTTTTGAACCAGGCAGAAGAAAATCCGCATTCGGGGTGGCATCATGTCACCAGGTAGTAATCGAATAACGAGTGGACCTATGAACCGAAAAATCCTGATGCTGGCCATGATTATGGCCGCCGCCCCGGGCCTCACCGCCGGTGCCTCCGTATACAAATGGACCGATGACAGTGGCGTGACCCACTTCGGCGACCGCCAGCCAACCGGCGCCAATGCTGAACGGGTGAACGTGCGTACCGGCGCAGCTTCCGGTGGCCAGGCTACCCGGGTGAGCCCGCAGCAGCAGGTGCAGGAAATCCAGGAGCGCCAGCAGGCAGAGGCCCAGCAGCGCCAGGAAACCGCCCAGGAAGAGGCCCTGCGCAAACAGCGTGAAGCCAACTGCGCCACCGCCCGCTCCAACCTGGAAGTGATCAACAGCAACGCCAGGATCCGGGTAGAAGAGAACGGCGAGATGCGTTACCTCACCCCCGAAGAGATTGACGAGCAGCGCAAGAAGTTCGAAGAAGTGGCAGCGGAAAACTGCGGCCCGATGGAAGAGCGGCAAGAACGCGCTGAACAGCGCTGATGCAAAAAAGCCAGCCGGGCAAACCGGCTGGCTTTTTCCGTTCCGGGGCCGGCAAGCCCCGATATCGGCTGTCAGTTAGTTCTTGCCGAACACCAGCGTGCCGTCCTGAACGGTCGCCACAATGGTATCCCCCGGCATAAACTCCCCTTTCAGCAGTTTCTGCGCCAGCGGGTTCTCGATCAGCCGCTGGATCGCCCGCTTCAGTGGCCGGGCACCGTACACCGGATCGTAACCCACCTCGGCCAGTAGTTGCATGGCATCTTCGGCGATTTCCAGCTTCATATCCTGATCCTGCAGGCGCTGCGCCAGGTTGTCGATCTGGATGCGGGCGATGCCCTGAATCTGGTTTTCCGCCAGCGGGTGGAACACCACCACTTCGTCCACACGGTTGATGAACTCGGGGCGGAAGTGGGTACCTACCACTTCCATCACCGCTGATTTCATATCCTCGTAGTTTTCCTCACCCGCTTTTTCCTGAATGATGTGGGACCCCAGGTTGGAGGTCATCACAATCACGGTATTGCGGAAATCTACCGTGCGACCCTGGCCGTCGGTCAGGCGACCATCGTCCAGCACCTGCAGCAGGATGTTGAAAACATCTGGGTGGGCTTTCTCCACCTCATCCAGCAGCAGCACAGAATAGGGCCGGCGGCGCACCGCTTCGGTCAGGTAACCGCCCTCTTCGTAACCCACGTAACCGGGAGGCGCACCAATCAACCGGGCCACGGAATGCTTCTCCATGAACTCGGACATATCAATACGCACCATGGCTTCTTCGGTGTCGAACAGGAAGGTCGCCAACGCCTTGCACAGCTCGGTTTTACCCACACCGGTGGGGCCGAGGAACAGGAAGGAGCCGTTCGGGCGGTTCGGGTCCGACAACCCGGCCCGGGACCGGCGCACCGCGTTGGACACCGCCTCTACCGCCTCTTCCTGGCCAATTACCCGGCCGTGCAGCGCTTCTTCCATGCGCATCAGCTTGTCGCGCTCGCCTTCCAGCATCTTGGACACCGGAATACCGGTCCACTTGGAAACGACTTCAGCGATTTCCTCATCGGTTACCCGGTTACGCAGCAACTCCATTTTCTGCATCTCGGCCTGGCCCGCCATTTCCAGCTGGCGCTCAAGCTCCGGAATCTTGCCGTACTGCAGCTCCGACATTCGCCCGAGGTCTCCGGAGCGGCGGGCCGTTTCCAGCTCAATACGCGCCTGCTCCAGGTCACTCTTGATCTTCTGGGAGCCGTGCAGGGCCGCTTTCTCGGCATTCCATACTTCTTCAAGGTCCGAGTATTCCCGCTCAACGCCGGCAATCACATCCGACAACTCCGCCAGCCGCCTTTTGGAAGCCTCGTCCTTTTCTTTCTTCAGGGCCTCGCGCTCGATCTTCAGCTGAATCAGCCGGCGCTCAAGGCGGTCCAGGGCTTCCGGCTTGGAATCCATCTCCATGCGGATCTGGCTGGCTGCCTCATCCACCAGGTCAATGGCCTTGTCCGGCAACTGGCGATCGGTAATGTACCGGTGCGACAGCTTTGCAGCGGCAATGATGGCCCCGTCGGTCACCTCAACGCCGTGGTGCACTTCGTAGCGCTCTTTCAGGCCCCGCAGGATGGCAATGGTGTCTTCCTCGTTGGGCTCACTGACCAAAACCTTCTGGAACCGGCGCTCCAGGGCGGCATCTTTCTCGATGTTCTCCCGGTATTCGTTCAGGGTGGTGGCACCCACGCAGTGCAATTCACCCCGGGCCAGCGCCGGCTTGAGCATGTTGCCGGCATCCATGGAGCCTTCGGCCTTGCCGGCACCCACCATGGTGTGAATCTCGTCGATGAACAGAATGATCTGCCCTTCCTGCTTGGACAACTCATTCAGCACCGCCTTCAGGCGCTCCTCGAACTCGCCGCGGAACTTGGCGCCGGCAATCAGCGAACCCATATCCAGCGACAACACTTTCTTGTCTTTCAGGCCATCGGGCACTTCGCCGTTCACAATGCGCTGAGCCAGCCCCTCCACAATGGCGGTCTTACCCACGCCCGGCTCACCAATCAATACCGGGTTATTCTTGCGCCGGCGCTGGAGCACCTGGATGGTGCGGCGAATTTCATCGTCCCGGCCGATCACCGGGTCCAGCTTGCCTTGCGCTGCCCGCTCGGTCAGGTCGATGGTGTACTTGGACAACGCCTGACGATTCTCTTCTGCACCTGCATCATTCACGGTTTCACCACCACGCACCTGATCAATGGCCTTTTCCAGGGCCGCTTTGTCTACGCCCTGCTCCCGCAGAATGCGGCCCAGAGCACCCCGGTCTTCCAGCGCCGCCAGCAGTACCAGCTCGCTGGAAATAAACTGGTCGCCGCGTTTCTGGGCCAGCTTGTCGGCCATGTTCAGCAAACGGCCCAGGTCATTGGACACCGACACATCGCCGGCGTTGCCCTGCACTTCCGGCAGGTTCTCGATTTCCCGGGCGATGGCCTGGCGCACCCGGCCAGCCTCTGCGCCTACCTGCTGCAGCAGCGGCTTTACTGACCCGCCCTGCTGATCGAGCAGCGCCTGCACAAGATGCACCGGCTCGATAAAATTATGGTCTTTGCCTACCGCGATCGACTGCGCATCCGCCAGGGCGGACTGCAGTTTGCTGGTCAGCTTGTCGATTCTCATGTGTTCAGTTCCCCGAAATTTTTGCGAATACGCAACACGGCGCTGTGCCTTCGGCGTATTCCGATTGCTTTGACATTTAATGTAGGGGCAGGCAGGGGGACTTCAAGCGGAGGGCCGGCTATTTCGACGAAAACTTGACGGTCGTCAGGTGCGGACGATCAGCCCAGCCAGATAACCGACGCCATACGGCCGGTCAGGCCATCGCGGCGATAGGAGAAAAACCAGTCCTGGTCGCGCACGGTGCACAGACTGCCGCCAGACACAGAAGCAACACCCGCGCGCTGCAGGCGCTGACGGGCAAGGCGGTATATGTCGGCCATGAAATGGCCGGGGCGGGCGCCGGTTTCGCTAAAGGCACTGGCGGCTTCCGGGGCGTGCCCAATAAAGGCCGCGCGTACTTCCGGCCCCACTTCAAAGTTTCTCGGGCCAATAGCAGGACCTATCCAGGCCATCAGCTCTGAGGGCTCAACGTTCATGGCGGCGATCAGGTTTTCCAGCACCCCACCGCACAGACTGCGCCAGCCGGCGTGGGCGGCGCCAACCACGGTACCTTTACGATCCGCCAGCAGTACCGGCAAGCAGTCAGCGGTCAGAATGGCGCAAGCCAGCCCGGGAACACGGGTAAAGCTGGCGTCGGCATCCGGGCGCAAAGCAACCGTAGCGCGGGTTAATTCAACCACTTCGGTGCCATGCACCTGATTCAGCCAGCCAATGCAGTTGCTATCCAGCCCAGCGAAACGGGCCAGGGTTTGACGGTTTTCCTGCACGTGGTCCGGGTTATCACCCACG
This sequence comes from uncultured Marinobacter sp., assembly GCA_964446185.1. GTDB lineage: Bacteria > Pseudomonadota > Gammaproteobacteria > Pseudomonadales > Oleiphilaceae > Marinobacter. The sequence goes on from CAYUNQ010000107.1 coordinate 4,623, forward strand.
TGGTCGCCCAGGTTCAGGCTGTGCCAGGGCGGCAGGCTTACGCCACCCTTGCGGGTAGTGCACAAGGCCCGCACCCGGCGTGGCGCAGGCCAGTCCGGGCGCAGTACATCGTGCTCAGTAATCATTCTCTTCCAGCTCCCGGGCATGCTTGCGCAGGGCTTCAACAAGGTGCACAAAATCGTCCGGCAGGGGTACTTCCCAGGTCATAATCTCGCCGGTTTCCGGGTGCTCCAGGGTCAGCTGCCTGGCATGCAGGGCCTGCCGGTTGAAGGCGGCCAGTACTTCCCGCAGCTCTTCCGTGGTGCCCTTGGGCAAACGCAAACGCCCGCCATAGGCCGGATCGCCCACCAGCGGGTGGCGCACGTGGGTCATGTGCACGCGGATCTGGTGGGTACGGCCGCTTTCCAGTTTGCAGCGAACATGGGTATGAGCGGCAAAGCGCTCAATCAGCCGGTAGTGGGTCACCGCCGGTTTGCCGGACGACACCACCGCCATGCGCTTGCGGTCTTGCGGGTGCCGGCCAATGGGAGCATCTATTGTGGCGCCGCCGGTGAGAGAACCCACCACCACCGCCTCGTATTCCCGGCCCATGGTGCGCTCCTGCAACTGGTTGACCAGCGAGGTGTGGGCAATCAGGCTGCGGGCCACCACCATAATCCCGGAGGTGTCTTTGTCCAGCCGGTGCACAATACCAGCCCGGGGCAGGTTCTCGACTTCCGGCGCGTGATTCAGCAGCGCGTTCACCAGGGTGCCATCGGCATGGCCCGCGGCCGGGTGTACCACCAGCCCGGCAGGTTTGTTGATCACCAGCAGGTGCTCGTCTTCGTACACGATATCCAGGGTGATGGGCTCGGCTTCCCAGGTAACCTGCACTTCCGGCTCGGCATCCAGCTCCAGAACATCGTTCAGCATGACTTTGTCACGGGGCTTGCGGGCTTTGCCGTTCACCGTCAGCGCCCCGCTTTTGATCCAGGATTGCAGGCGCGAGCGGGAATGCTCGGGCATGAGTTCGGCCGCAGCCTGATCCAGCCGCCGGTCGCTCAGCTCCGGGGGGATGGTGTAATGTCCGGTAATACGGTTATCGGAAGACATTCGGCCTCTTTTTGCTACAATGCGGGGTTCATTCAAGTTGCGACCATTATACGGGATTCCGGCATGAGATCAGTTGTCCGATTACTGCTAATTTCCACTATCATCGCGCTGGCCAGTGGCTGCGCCTCTAACCGTGAAGTGGAAGTGCTGCCGGAAGAAACCTATTACCAGAATGCCCGCCAGGCCTTGAACTCCGGCAACTTCAACGAAGCCGAGCAAAACCTGGATGCACTGGAAACCTACTACCCCTTCGGCCGCTACGCCGAACAGGCCCAGCTGGACCTGGTCTACGCCCGCTACCAGAACCTGGACCTTGAAGGCTCTCGGGCTGCCGCCGACCGCTTTATGCGCCTGAACCCCCAGAGCGACCACCTGGACTACGCCTTGTACATGCGCGGGCTGGCCTCCTACAACCTGGACATGGGCCTGGCTGCCCGCTACTTCCCGATTGATGTGGCAGCACGCAGCCCGGGCGAACAACTGCAGGCGTTCCGGGATTTCTCCCAGCTGCTGAACCGCTTCCCGGACAGTGAATACGCCCCGGATGCCCGCCAGCGCATGATTGCCATCCGCAACCGCATGGCCGAACTGGAACTGCACGCGGCCCGCTACTACATCAAGCGCGAGGCCTTTATTGCCGCCAACAACCGGGCCCGGTACGTAGTAGAGAACTACCCGTCTTCCCCGGCGGTTGAAGAGGCCCTGATTCTGCTGGCCGACACCTTCCGCTTTATGGACCTGAAAAAAGGTGCCAGCGACGCCATCGCCACCCTGCGTCACAACTTCCCGGACAGCGAAGCCTTTGATGAGAACGGCGAGTTTCAGTCTGACCGCCTGCGCCGCCAGAACCGCTCCCTCACCAACGTGGTCACCTTCGGCCTGATGGGCGACGAGTAAGGCCGCCGGCCTTACTTGCCAATCTTCCAGCCGTTGGTAATCGGATACCGGCGGTCTTTGCCAAACCCGCGCTCGGTAATGCGCACCCCGATGGGTGCCTGCCGGCGCTTGTATTCGTTGATATCCACCAGCCGCACCACCCGCTCTACATCCGCCCGCTCGAAACCTTCCGCCACAATGGCCTCGGCACTGTAATCCCGCTCCACGTACAGGTTCAGGATCTGGTCCAGAATGTCGTAGCCCGGCAGGCTGTCTTCGTCTTTCTGGTCCGGCGCCAGTTCCGCTGAGGGCGGCCGGGTAATCACCCGCTCCGGAATCACCGGCGCCAGGCTGTTACGGTACCAGGCCAGCCGGAATACCAGGGTTTTCGGCACATCTTTCAGTACATCGAAACCGCCGGCCATATCGCCATACAGGGTGGAATAGCCCACCGCCAGCTCACTCTTGTTGCCGGTGGTCAGCACCAGTGAACCAAACTTGTTAGACAGCGACATCAGCAACACCCCCCGCAAGCGGGCCTGCAGGTTTTCTTCCGTGGTAGCCGGCTTGGTGCCTGCAAAGGGTTCGGCGAGGGTTTGCATGAACACGTCGTACATGGGCTCGATGGAAAACACATCGTACTGAACACCCATGGCAGCAGCCTGCGCCTCGGCGTCTTCCAGGCTGGCGCTGGAGGTATAGCGGAACGGCATCATCACCGCCCTCACCCGGTCCTTGCCCAGGGCATCGACAGCCACTGCCAAGGTGACGGCAGAATCGATACCGCCCGACAAGCCCAGCACCACCGATTTAAAGCCGTTTTTATTTACGTAATCCCGAACGCCGGTCACCAGTGCGTTGTACACATTGGCTTCCAGGGACGGTTCCGCCGGCAGAGGTTGGGAGATCGGCTGGCAATGATGCTCACACAGAAACTCCACCGGAAACAGGCCATCGGCAAACTGGGGCGCTTCCACCGCCAGCGCACCGGCGTGGTCGACCACCATGGAGCCGCCATCGAACACCAGTTCGTCCTGAGCCCCCACCAGGTTGGCGTAGACAATACTCACCCGGTTGTCCGCAGCCTTGCGCTCCAGCAGCGCCTTACGGCGAGCCTGTTTGTCGATATCGAAGGGCGAGGCATTCAGGTTCAGGATCAGTTGCGCACCGGCGGCTGCGGCATCTTCCAGCGGGCCGTCTTTCCAGATGTCTTCACACACGGTGATGCCAACCGGCACGCCTTTGATCTCCAGCACCAGGCTATCGCGGCCTTCGGCGAAGTAGCGCTTTTCATCGAACACCTGGTAATTGGGCGGGCAACGCTTGAAATACCGGCCGCGGATTTCGCCTTTCTCGACAACCACCGCGGCGTTATACAACAAACCGCCGGAACGCACCGGCGCGCCGATCACCATGGCCGGCTCCAGGTTGGCCTGCTGCAAACGCTCCAGGGCCTCGGTAATGCGCAGGTCCAGGCTCGGCCTCAGTAGCAGGTCTTCCGGCGGATAGCCGGTCAGGCACAGCTCCGGGAACAGCACGACGTCTGCCTTGTGCTGCTCGTGCGCCTGCCGGGTGGCCTTCAGTACCAGCTCGGTATTACCCGGAATGTCGCCAACCAGAAAGTCCAGCTGGGCCATAACCACCCGCAGTTTGCGGGGGGAGTCTGAATCGGCGGATGCGGTTCCGGGTGTGGCCATGCAAAGGCTCCTGTAACTTGTTGCCATGAAAAGGCTATTATAACCCCGCAAAGGCAAGGATTTCTTCCGGGCAGAGGCAATAACCCCTTCATGGCAACCGAGCTTACCAACACAACCCATGCCCGCTCCCCGTTCGGGCCACCGGCAAAATACCAGCAGGCGCGCCTGTTCCGGATCTACAACCACTACCGGGTAGTCATCAGCCTGCTGCTGGTTGCCCTGCTGTTTGTAGACCCGTTCACCGCAGACACCCGTTTCCGCTGGCTGGATTACTACCAGGCCGGGGTGGTTTCGTACCTGGCCCTGAATGGCTTTATCGCCCTGCTTCTGCTGGCCGGCTTCCAGCCCCGGCAGCGGCATATCACCCTGTCCATACTGGCAGACATCCTGGTGATGCACGGCTTG
>CAYUNQ010000108.1:0-8593 GCA_964446185.1 uncultured Marinobacter sp.
CACCCTGTGCGGCAATATCGAGCGCAAGCTCTGACAGCGCATAGCCCTGGCGTTAACTCACCCCGTTCTCAGCCAGCAACTGTCGATACTCATCCAGCACCTCTGGGTCCTCCTCCGGATACTCCGGAGCCAGGTCTTTCAGCACTTCCACCACCAGCGCTGCCACAATAGCCCGGGCCACGGGCTTGCTGTCTCCGGGCACAATAAACCAGGGCGCGCTGTCGGTATGGGTTGCAGCCAGGGCCTTCTCCGCATACTTCTGATAGATTGCCCGATGCTTCCAGCCTTCGACATCCGAATGCTCAAACTTCCAGCGTTTTCGGGGTGTTTCGAGCCGCTTAAGCAAACGCTCCTTATGCTCCCCTTCCGACAGGTTCAGCCAGATCTTCACTACGCGGGTGCCCTCAGACACCAGGTGACGTTCGAAATCGCAGATGGCCTGACAGCGTTCGCTCCAGTTATAGGTTTCTTCGGCCCGAACCGGCCACACCCGCTCACTGATCACAGCTTCATGATGGCTACGGTTAAAGGCCACCACCTGGCCATAAGCCGGCAGGTAGGGCGTCACCCGCCACAGAAAATCGTGGGTGGCCTCGGTATCGGTCGGCCGGCTGAACGACCAGGCATGAAAGCCGGCAGGGTCCGCGTAGGTGGCCAACGTGCGGATCAGGCTGTCCTTGCCACTGGTGTCCGGGCCATGGACCACCAGCAACAGCGCCTGCTTGCGGTTTGCCCACAGCCGCCGCTGGTACTCCCCGATCTCCTCCAGACTGGCCTTCAGCGAAGGCAGCTCTGCGGTTTTATCCAGCGATACTGGATAATGCTCCAGCCCCGGCTGTTTCGGGTTCAGAAACCAGGAACGGGCAAAGGCCGTGTACTTCATCAAGGAAACTCCCTAGGCCTGCCGGGCAGGTCAAGCTGTATGCAAACTGTTAAACTCAGAGTATCAGCATTCAGGATAGCAGCCAGCCCTGTGCTGCGATGGAGCCAGAACCCCGGATATGAGCAAAAAACGTCGCGAGATTCCCGTTTTCGATCACCCGATCATCGAGACCCACTGCCACCTGGACTATCTGAAAGACCAGCCCCTGGCGGATATTCTCGAACACAGCCGGAAGGTCAACATCGAAAAGGTCATCACCATCGCGGTGTCGCCGGACAACCTGGCGGCAGTGCGGGAACTGAGCCAGGGTGCCGACTGGGTGTATGGCACCCAGGGTATCCACCCCCATGAAGCCGAGAGCTACACCGATGCGGTGGAAGCCGAAATCCGACAGCACGCGGGCGACAGCAAAATCGTCGCCATTGGCGAGATCGGCCTGGACTATTACTACGACAACGCCGACCGAGAGGTGCAGCGTGAGGTGTTCCGCCGCCAGCTGCAGATTGCCTGCGACACCAACCGCCCGGTGGTGATCCATAGCCGGGATGCCGATGACGACACCATCGCCATCCTCAAGGAATTCGAATCCACCCTGGCACGGCGCGGGGTTATCCACAGTTTCACCTCCGGCCCCGGCCTGGCGCAGTACGCCCTGGATCAGGGCTGGTGCCTGGGCTTTAACGGCATCACCACCTTCAACAAGGCAGAAAACGTGCGGGACATCGTGCGCATGACCCCCATTGAACAGATTCTGCTGGAAACCGATGCCCCGTTCCTTACGCCGGTGCCCTACCGCGGCCGGGAGAACGCGCCCTTCTACCTGCCATTCGTGGCAGAAAAAATCGCCGAGGTTAAAGAACTACCGCTCGGGCAGGTTGTGAGCCAGACTTATCAAAACAGTCTCAGGGTGTTTTTCCCGCAACCATGATCTCATCCATTTTTCAGGTACTCGGCGGGCTGGCGTTGTTCATGCTGGCCATGGAAATGATGACCAACGGCCTGAAAAACGCCGCCGGTCACTCCCTGCGCCACCTGCTAGGCCACTGGACCCGCACCCCGGTGCGCGGGCTGATGGCAGGCTTTGTGATTACCGGTATCGTGCAGCACTCCGGTGCGGTCACCGTCGCCACCATCGGCTTTGTGAACGCCGGCTTGCTGTCCCTGAAACACTCCCTGGGCGTGGTCTTCGGCTCCAACATCGGCACCACCATGACCGGTTGGCTGGTAAGCCTGGTGGGCTTCGGCTTCAAGATCGAAGCCATCGCCCTGCCCCTACTGGCGGCGGGCGTGGGATTCCGCACCATCAGCCGCACGCCCCGAAACCAGTTTCTGGGCGAGGCCCTGGCCGGCTTTGCGCTGTTTTTCCTGGGCCTGTCGATCCTGAAAACCGCGCTGGAATCCGCCGCCGGCGGCCTTACCAGTGGCGACATCATCAGCCCGGACTACGGCCTGCCGGCGTTCTTCATGATTGGCCTGATCGCGACCATCCTGACCCAGTCTTCCAGTGCCTCGCTGGCTATCGTGCTGACCGCAGCCGCCGGTGGCCTGATCCCCCTGGATAATGCTGCGGCGGCGGTGGTCGGCGCCAACCTGGGGTCTACCTCCACCGCTGCGCTGTCAGCCCTGAAAGCCACGGCCAACGCCCGGCGCCTGGCTATTGGCCATATTCTGTTCAACGTGGTGACCGGCGTCATCGCCTTGCTGATCCTGCCGGTGATGCTCTGGGTGGTCGCCTCACTGACCGACCTGCTGGACCTGGAAGCCAACCCGGCGGTTTCTCTGGCTCTGTTCCACACCCTGTTCAACGTGTTGGGCGCTGCGGTGATGCTGCCGTTTATCACACCCTTTGCCCGTTTTCTGGGCCGGCTGTTCCGCAGCAAGGAAGAAGACAATGCCGAACCCCGGCACCTGGATGACACCCTGATCACCACCCCGGAACTGGCGATCGGCGCCGTGGACCAGGAGATGAAACGGCTGATCGGCCATACCCGGGGCCTGCTGAGGGTATGCCTGGACCGGGAAGGCCTGAATGTCGCCCAGATCCGCCCGAAAATGGAGGCCATCAAGGCCCTGAACAGCGCCATTACCGACTATATCGGGCGGTTGCGGGCGGAGAAAATGCAGGTCTCCATTGTCGACGCCCTGACGATCAGCGTTCGCACCTGTCGCTACCTGGCCGAAGCCACCGAACTGGCAGACCGGTTGCTGACCCTCAGGGAACTGGCAGAGCGCACCGAATTTACCGGCAGCCAACAGGCTTACAGCGAATATCTGGACACCCTGAGGGCACTGGTGGCTTCGGAAGAACCGGCCCCCGAGCTGCTGGCGAAAACCGAACAGGTGTATCACAGCCTGAAGAACGACACCCTGCAGAAAATTGTCTGGCAGCGACTGGCAACCACCCTCGGGGACCGGATGCTGGATACCCTCAGCTCGGTACGCCGGCTGAGCGACCAGTGGGCCAAGTCACTGTACTGGCGCGCCGGCACCGATATCCTGAACGGCTACCACCATCAGGAGCCCGTGCCGGAGAACCCGCAATAACCGTTACGGCCCGTGTTCTTGGCCTGGTACATGGCCTGGTCGGCCTGGCGCAGCAACTGGTCGCCGTCCAGCTCCACAGGCTGGGGATACAGGGTGTAGCCGACACTGGCAGAGACTTCCACCATATGGTCGGCTACCCAGACCGGCTCGGCAACCGCCGTCAGCAGCCTGTCCATCAGGTTTTCAACAGCTTCCACATCGGCCACGTTCACTACGATGGCCGCAAACTCGTCGCCACCAAGCCGTGCCAGGGTATCTTCTTCCCGCAGCACCGTGCGCAGTCGCCGCGCCACTTCCACCAGTAGCTGGTCGCCGGCATCATGGCCGAAGGCATCATTCACCGGTTTGAATTTATCCAGGTCGATATAAAGCACCGCCAGCCGGTAATCCTGCCGCCTGGCCTGGGCCATGGCCTGCTGCAGGCGCTCGGCAAACAGCACCCGGTTGGGCAGGTTGGTGAGGGCGTCGTAGTGCGCCATAGTGCGAAGCTTCTTCTCGGTTTCCTTGAGCCGGGTGATATCACTGAACACACCCACGAAATGGCTTTGCTCACCCTGGTCATCCACCACACTGCTCAGGGTCAGGCTCAGGATCAGCCGCCGGCCATCCCGGTTACGACTGGCAAACTCGCCACTCCATACCCCGTGCTTGCTTGCAGCCACCAGTATCGAGCTGCCTTCATCCACCGGCAGCGGTGGCAGGCGGCCCACTGCGGTGTTGCGGTCCCAGCCGGTAATCAGGAAGTAGGCCTCGTTGGTGTCGATGACCACACCATGGGCATCGGTGATGAAGATCGCTTCCCGGGCATTTTCAAACACCTTCAGGGCCAGCCGCTGGCGTTCTTCGGCCTGTTTCCGACGGGTGATGTTGTACCAGGAACACAGCACCGATGGAGTGTCGTCATCATTCTCGTAGACCGGGGCCAGGGTCATGTCCACCCACACGTGGCTGCCATCGTCCCGGCAGAACAGCCACTCGGATTGCGCCACATCCCCGACCTGAACCCGCTGCAGCAATCCCGCCAGTTTGCGGGAGGAGTCCTGGCCATCCGGCTGAACCTCCGGGGAAAACCGCTCCAGGGGCTGGCCCAGCATGTCGGCGGCGGAGCGGCACTCCAGCAGCTCCACTGCGGCCCGGTTACAGTCACTCAGGGCCCGGCCACGGATCATCAGCATGGGCTGGGGCCAGCTTGCCACCAGCTCCTGAAGCCGGCGGCTTTCCCGGGACAGCTGCCGTTTCTTGCGGCCCAGCCAGATGCTGGTCGCCAGTAACAACAGCACCAACACGGTTACCACGGCCACCCACAGCCGATACTGGTGCAGCACATCCAGCCAGGTTACCTGGGGGATCTGGTCGTAAGGCGGCAGGCGCAGGGTGCGGGTCAGGTACTCTACCGACTGGTAATCGGCCGGGGGTGCGAAGGAAGCCAGGCCTGCGGCCACGGCAGCCGGGTCGCCTGGCTCCAGGGCAAACAGGGCAGAGGCAATCCGGCGAATGGTACGGGAATCCACATGGGGCAGCGAAACCAGCGGCCATTCCGGATACAGGCGGGTTGAAAGCCGGAACGGGTAGCCCCGGAGGTCCTGGGAATTGATGATTTTCAGCTCGCGTTCCAGCTCCGGATCTTCCCGCAGCAGCTCCTCCAGCACACCGGTGCGGATGAAACCGATATCCGTGTCTCCGGCCAACACAGCGCGAACCACCAGGTCATGGTTACCCAGGTGGATAACCCGGTTATCCCGGCGGATATCCAGGCCGGCGGCCTGCAACTCCAGGGCCTGGGCCTGGTAGCCACCCAGATAGTGAAGGCCCGGCGTGGCAATACTTTTACCGCGCAGGTCTGCCAGCTCCCGGATGTCATTGCGCCCGGCGCGGGTGATGATCACACCGCCAATGCTGCCAGTGCTGGTGCCATTCCAGTCCCGCTGCAGGGTGGCCAGCACACCGGTCAGGCTGCGCTGGCTGCGGATCATCAGGAAGTGGGCGGGGTTGGTCAGGAAAAAATCGATACGGTTGGAGGCAACAGCCCGGTCCATGTCCTCCTGGCTAAGAACGCGGATAGTTACCGCCATACCGCTCTCTTTGCTGAGGTAGTCCGCCAGCGGCTGATACTTTTGCAGCACCAGCGGGCCTGAACGGTATCCGAGCACACCGAGGGTTACGCTGCCCTGCTGCGCCAGCACCGAAACCGGCAGCAAAGCCAGCACCAACAGCAGTGCCATGGCACGGACTGAGCCGGCAAACCGCATCACGGGCCGCCTCACTGCGACCACCTCGGCAGAAACTGCTGGCTGGCAATCCGTTCGTGTTCCGGGTGCTTGTCCATCAGTCCTTCCCGTTCCAGAAGCCGGGCCAGGCGCCTGGCGGTTGTTTCAATGGTCCCGTTCCGGGCCAGGTAACGCTGGTTGGCCGCCAGGTCCGGCAGCATCACCGTTGCCAGGGCCTGCCGGATAAGCTCCGGCGCCAGTGCCTGCCGGGTCGCTATCCGGTATACCGCGTCTTGCAGGTTGCGCACCAGGTATCGGTATCCGGCAAAGTGCGCCGCCACCAGGTCCCGGATGGCGTCAGGCTGGCTGCGCTCCGCCCGCTGGGTTACCGCCAGCACATCAAAAATGGTATCCGGCAACTCCCGGCTGTCAAACAGGCTGACAGCCCCGGCCTGCTCCAGGCGAGCAGCAACCGGCTGATAACAGACCGACGCATCGATCACCCCGTCGCTCCAGGCCTGCAGGTGCTGATCAACCGGCAAATCCACCACCGTTATGTCCCCGGTCGTCAGCCCTGCCCGTTCAAGCACGTGCAACAGCATCACCCCGGACACACCGTTGAGCTCCACACCCACCGTTCGCCGCCGCAGCTGATCCAGCGTTGTGATGTCCGGGCGCACCAGCAGCATGTCAGCGCCCACCGACACGTTAGTGACCGCCACCAGTCGCAGGTCGACCCCCGCCGAGCAGACCCGCAAGGCTTCATCTAGCGTCAGTGCGGCGGCGTCCAGCTCCCCTGACACCAGGCCGGCCATGGAAGGCAAGGCTGCGGCCCCCTTTACCAGCTGCACGGTATCCGGCAGCCAGCCGAACTCCTCCGCCAGGTACAAAGGCTCGTACCCGACCCAAGGGTGAATACCGACTCGCAGAGGATCACCCCGGCCACAACCAGGCAGACTGGCAGCAAGGCCGGCGGCAAGCGAGAGCTGGAGAAAATGGCGGCGGTGCATGAAAAACTCCGGGTTACACGATGTGTCGTATGTTAATACAGACTTTCCGCAGTCGCCTACCGATAAGGGCCATCAGATCCAGCCAGAATCCTGCTCTTCCAGCTTAGCCGAAAGACAGGAATACGCCCATCAGTACCGGCGACAGAAACGACAGCAGGAAACCCGAGGCAATAGCCACCGGAACACAGGCCAGGCCACCGCTGCTGCGGATAACCGGCAAAGTGAAGTCCATCGAGGTGGCACCACCGTAGCCGATGGCCATAGCCGGGCGACTGGTGATCACCAGCGGGATCAGGGCCAGGGCAATGATTTCCCGCAGCACGTCATTCAGGAAGGCCACGCCACCCCATGCCGGGCCCAGGGCATCGCCAATGACAATGCCGGACAGCGAATACCAGCCAAAGCCGGAAGACAGCGCCAGGGCCTGGTGCCAGGGCACCTGCAGCACCGGAGTCAAGGCCAATCCCGCCAGCAGGGAGCTGAATGCCAGCGTCAGGGCAATGCCCAGTCCCTGCCGGTTCGTCAGCAGCTTGCGCAGCGACAAGCCGGCGTTGCGCAATTGCAGGCCGATCAGAAACAACAGCACCATCAAGGCACCGGTGGCCACATCATCCACTAGTGGCAGTTCCGGAAACAGGAAAAAGCCCAGCAAGGCACCAACCAGCACCGCCATCAACGGTTTCAGCCCCGCCAGGAACAAACGCCGGTAACCCGGCCGGCCTTCGCCCGCCTGCTCCCCGGTCTCCAGCGGCGCCCAGCGGTGGAACAGCCACAGCCCGAGCATATTGGCCAGCAACAGCACCAGCACAAGTGCACTGACCTGTCCCGCCATGGCGCCCAGTTGCCCCAGCAGCCCTTCCATTTGCCCGAGGCTCAGGCCCAGCAGTGCGAGAATGAGATACACCAGCCCTTCCACGGTGTAGTGAATCACCGTCATCAACCGGCGATTGGACAAGGCAAAGGCAAAGCCCAGAAACAGCGGGGCAAGAATCAGCAAAGCGCCGGTGAGCATGACAACCTCGGAAAAGAGCGGCTAAGGGAAAGAATCAGTGCAGGCTGGTATCTGACCGATCCTGTACCAGCACCCAGGGCGCAATCACCACCGCCCAGAGCTCCGCATTGCGGTCATACCAGCTGCGAGCCAGGTCCGGCGCTACATCACCCACCAGCCCGGCGGTCATCCACTGTTCGAACTGCGCCTTGTTATCAGCCGTCAGTTCTGCGGCTACATTCAGCAGGTCCAACTCCGGCGCAACCCGGACCACCTGGCCGCGGGCGTAGTAGGTCTGCAGCTCGTGCCAGTGAATACGGGAGGTTTCAAAGTTGAGTTTGGCTTTGATGTCGTCGCGGGGAGAGTCAGCCATGGCACCTTGTCTTCAATCAGGAGGTTGTCGGAAAGGTCGCCAGCTTACCTGAAAATCCGGGGCAGGACACGGGGCCGGCCAGGCCGGCCCCGCTGACTCCGTCAGGCGGTGCGGAGCATCTCCCGCACCACATAATGCAGGATACCGCCATGCTGGAAGTACACCGCCTCGTTGGCGGTATCGATGCGTGATTTCAGCTCACAGGTCTCGGTGGAGCCGTCCTTGTACTTCACCGTCATGGTCAGGGTCTGGCCCGGCTTGATGTCGCCAGACAGCCCTTCAATGCTGATGGTTTCCTCACCCGTCAGCTTCAGGCTCTTGCGATCAACCCCTTCCGGGAATTGCAGCGGCATCACCCCCATGCCGATCAGGTTGGAGCGGTGAATGCGCTCGTAGGATTCCGCCACCACGGCCCTGACCCCCAGCAGGCGAGTGCCCTTGGCGGCCCAGTCCCGGCTGGAGCCGGTGCCGTATTCCTTACCGGCAATCACCACCAGCGGCGTGCCGCTCTCCTGGTACTTCATGGCGGCATCATAGATGGCCAGCTGCTCGCCGGTGGGCACAAACCTGGTGAAGCCACCCTCT
>CAYUNQ010000109.1:0-8529 GCA_964446185.1 uncultured Marinobacter sp.
TGATAGTTAACGGTCAGGGGGAAGAAGCCCTGGCCCGGCTTGGGCTCTTTAGCGCCCACAACCGTACCCAGAACGACGGTGTCGCCGCAGCTGACCAGTACCGCACCCGTTGCCTGACGGGCAACACGGCCGGTTTCCAGGGTGAAGGTTTCGCCACCCAGTTCAAAGGTTTTAATACGTGGTTGCAGATCCACAATAAACTCCTGCGTATTTCAGTTAATAACACCAGCCGGATGAACCATTCATCGCGGCCTGAATTCTCTGGTTACAACTGCAGCAGTCTGATCTGTGAACCGAAAGGCAACCCGTCTGAAAGCTAACAGGCTGTTGCAAAACCCCGGCAGGTCCTGTGATAACCCAACAGCACCCGGGCTTTTCAACAACCTGCTATCAATATCGGCTTTCCATTAGACAGAGAAAATCCTTCGGTTTCACTGACAAATCAACTGCAGCACAGCGTTATCCGCCAGCCCCGGACAGGGCAAACACGGACAGCGGGAGAGAAGCAAGGCAAAGGCCGGACAAGCCCGGCCTTTGCCTTCAGGTCGTAACCCGGATTAGCGACGCAGACCCAGACGCTGGATGAGTTCCAGGTAACGGTCAGCGTTTTTGCGCTTCAGGTAGTCCAGCAGCTTACGACGCTGGTTTACCATCCGGATCAGGCCGCGGCGGGAATGGTGATCCTGCTTGTTGGCCTTGAAATGATCCTGCAGCTTGTTGATGTTGGCGCTCAGCAGAGCTACCTGAACCTCAGGGGAACCGGTATCGCCATCACCTTGCTGAAAATCTTTAACGATCTGAGCTTTCTCACTGGCAGAAAGTGCCATATTACACCTCATTGTTTGCGATGCTGTTAAATCCGGCCGAACCGCGCATCTCTACAGCCCGGCTACACAACCGCAGGTTACCTGCCGTTGTTCTTCACCAGCCGGCGCGGCACCAGTGTGGTGTCGTCGCCTTCCGACATAGCTTCAACCAACCCTACGAAGGAACGGTCGCCGTAAACCCGCACGAAGCCTTCCAGAGATTGACCGGGTATTCTAACCGGTTGTCCGTTCAAGATCGATACCAGAGCGGGCCCCTCCAGCTTGAGTTCCGGGAACATGGTCAAGGCACTCTCTGGCGGCAAAAGCAGGCCGTCCAGACTCTCTCCCCGCTCTCGCATGGCCTCCAGGTCTTTGACAACATGGACATTTGCCAGGGTATAGCCGGAAGCCAGGGTTCTGCGCAGGGCACAGACATGGGCTCCGCAACCCAGCGCCTCGCCGATATCCTCAACCAGTGAGCGAATATACGTACCCTTGGTGCAGGTAACTGCCAGGTCCAATTCCTGCTCACGCACCGCCAGCAGCTTCAGCTCGTAGATCGTGACCGGCCGCGCCGGGCGATCTATCTCGATGCCTTCGCGGGCATATTCGTACAGGGGTTTGCCCTGGTGTTTCAGGGCGGAATACATGGAAGGAACCTGCTGGATGTTGCCCCGGAATTCTTCCAGAACAGCCTCCACCTGCGCTTCAGTCAGCGCCGGCACCGGCTTTTCTTCGACCACGGCGCCTTCACTGTCGCCGGTTTCGGTGCGAATACCCAGGCGGGCCGTGGTGATGTAGGCCTTATCGCTGTCGAGCATCATTTGGGAGAACTTGGTGGCCTCCCCGAAGCACAACGGCAACACACCGGTAGCAAGCGGGTCCAGCGCTCCGGTATGGCCAGCCTTGGCCGCACCATACAGGCGCTTGACCTGCTGCAGGATTCCGTTGGAGGTGACGCCCTGAGGCTTGTCGATCACCAGGATGCCGTTTACCTCACGACCTTTACGTCTTCGACTCAAGCATCACGCTCCGGGTTGTCAGAAGCCGGGTTGGCAGCGTCGTCTTGCGACACAACCGGCGAATCGCCCACCGCTTCACGGATCAGGCGATCCATTTTCCGGCTCTGGCCCATCAGGGTGTCGAAATGAAAGCGCAGGTGGGGAACCACCCGCAATTTCATCGCACGCCCAACCTGGCCCCTCAGGAAGCCGGATGCATTGTTCAGCACCGCCAGTGATTCCTTCACCTCGGGAGATTCCTCGGTGAGTTCCTCGGTAGATAGCAGCGAAACATAGATGTCGGCGTAGCCGAGGTCACGGCTGACTTTTACGTCGTTAACCGTGACCATGCCAACGCGAGGATCTTTCACCTCGCGCTGGATCAGCTGAGCCAGCTCGCGCTGCATCTGGTCGCCAATGCGCTCTATGCGACTGTAGTCCCGTGCCATCAGGCCCCCGTAGATTCGAGCTGACGTTCAACACGGACGCGATCGAACACCTCGATCTGGTCGCCCACTTTCACGTCGTAGCCTTTAACACCGATACCACATTCCATGCCGTTACGGACTTCCGGTACGTCATCCTTGAAGCGACGCAGAGATTCCAGCTCGCCTTCGAAGATAACCACGTTGTCACGCAGTACGCGGATCGGCTTGTTCCGGTATACGGTACCTTCGGTCACCATACAGCCGGCCACCTGACCAAACTTCGGCGAACGGAACACGTCACGCACATCAGCGATACCCACGATGTCTTCGCGGAACTCAGGCTTGAGCATGCCGGTCAGGGCGGCCTTCACATCATCAATCAGGTTGTAGATGATGCTGTAGTAACGCAGATCCAGGCCTTCCTGCTCAACCAGGCGCTTGGACGCTGTATCCGCCCGCACGTTGAAGCCGAAGATAACGGCGTTGGTCGCCATGGCCAGGCTGACGTCGGTCTCGGCGATACCGCCCACACCGGACGATATAATCTTCACCTGTACCTCGTCGTTACCCAGATCCTGCAGAGCCTTGATGATGGCTTCCAGAGAACCGCGAACGTCGGTTTTGAGGACCACGTTGAGGGTTTTGACTTCATCTTTGCCCATGTTCTCGAACATGTTCTCGAGCTTGGCGGCCTGCTGACGCTGCAGACGCTGTTCACGCTCACGGGTCTGACGGAACTCAGCCAGCTCCTTGGCTTTCTTCTCGTCTGCCACGGCGAAGAATTCGTCACCGGCATCCGGCGTGCCGTTCAGGCCCAGGATTTCCACCGGGATAGACGGGCCAGCATCCTTCACCTGGCGGCCAAGCTCGTCGGTCATTGCACGGACCTTACCGAAGAAGGAACCGGCAACCACCATATCACCCTGGCGCAGAGTACCGTTCTGAACCAGAACAGTGGCAACGGAACCACGGCCACGCTCCAGGCTGGATTCAACCACCACACCCTTGGCAGCGGCATCCGGAGAGGCATCCAGCTCCAGGATCTCGGCCTGCAGCAACACAGCTTCGAGCAGGTCATCAATGCCCATGCCGGTGTGTGCGGAAACCGGTACAAACTGAACGTCGCCGCCCCAGTCTTCCGGAATCACGTCCATGGCCGACAATTCGTTCTTGATACGATCCGGGTCAGCGGTTTCTTTATCCATCTTGTTGATGGCAACCACCAACGGGACGCCGGCAGAGCGGGCGTGCTGGACCGCTTCCTTGGTTTGCGGCATTACGCCGTCATCGGCAGCCACCACCAGAATAACGATATCGGTACACTGAGCACCACGAGCACGCATGGCGGTAAACGCCGCATGGCCCGGGGTATCCAGGAAGGACACCATGCCGTGGTCGGTTTCTACGTGGTAGGCACCAATGTGCTGGGTAATACCACCGGATTCGCCGGCAGCAACCTTGGCACGGCGAATATAATCGAGCAGCGAGGTTTTACCGTGGTCAACGTGACCCATCACGCTGACAACCGGCGCCCGCTTGATTCTGGTTCTGCCTTCGTCACCACCCGTGATTTCGCTCAGCACCTCTTCTTCATAGGCATCTTCGCTGACAGCCCTGGGCTTGTGGCCCAGCTCTTCGGTAACCAGAATCGCAGTTTCCTGATCCAGCGGCTGATTGATGGTGGCCATAACGCCCATGCCCATCAGGGTTTTAATAACATCAGCGGCCTTCACGGCCATACGCTGGGCGAGATCACCTACGGTGATAACTTCGGGAATCTGTACTTCTCTTACCATGGGCTTGGTTGGCCTCTCGAAAGCATGACGCTTTTCTTTCGGTTTCTTTTTAGCCCGCAGCTGCTTGCGAGGAGAGCTATCTTCCTCGTCTTCAGTAATTACCAACGGTTCTTCAACCGGACGGCTGCGAGGGCCGCGATGGCCAGCCTGTTTCTTCTTCGGCTTGCCTTCTTCAGTTTCGTCGCCGCGCTCGCGTACCTTTTCTTTTTTCTTCTTGGGCTTGCGATCCCGACCTTCGTCGTCGGCAGGAGGAATAGGCATGTCCTCCGGCGCCAGTTCCGGTGCGGGCTCCTGGGCTTTTTCCGGCTCAGCAGCAGCTGCCGCCTGTTCCGGAGCAGCGGCAGCAGCGGTTACATCCGGCTGTGCCTGCTCTGCTGCTACTTGCGGCGCAGCTTCCGGTGCCGTTTGCTCGGCAACCGGCTGCTCTGCCATTTCTTCCGGCTTCGGTGTTTCTACTTCCGGCTCGGGCTGCAATTCCGCACGCTTGATATAAGTACGACGCTTGCGCACTTCCACATTCACGGTCTTGGCCTTGCCGGCTTTCAGCGTGGTGGTGGTTTTACGCTTGAGCGTAATCTTGTTCGGCTCTGCCTGAGCGTCGCCGTGGGTCTTTCTCAGATACGTCAGCAGCTGCTGCTTCTCATCACTGGTGACAGCGTCGTTCTCTCCACGGGCTTTCAGGCCCGCTTCAACAATCTGCTTCAGCAAACGATCCACGGGAGCGCCTACATCTGCGGCCAGTTGTTTTACCGTTACATCAACCATACTGGTCCTCCTCTCCCGAATCAGGCCTGGTCTTCAAACCAGGGTGCACGTGCGGCCATAATCAGCTGACCGGCGCGCGCTTCATCCATACCATCAATATCGAGCAGATCATCCACCGACTGCTCGGCCAGATCTTCCATGGTGCGCACACCCATCCCGGCGAGTTTGAACGCCAGAGAACGGTCCATGCCTTCCATAGTCAGAAGATCTTCAGCGGGTTCTGCACCCTCCAGGGCTTCTTCACTTGCCAGCGCCTGATTCAGCAGCACGTCTTTCGCACGGCGCCGCAGCTCAGTAACGGTGTCTTCGTCAAAGCCCTCAATCGCCAGCATTTCTTCCATCGGGACATAGGCGACTTCTTCAATAGAAGTAAACCCTTCATCGATCAGAACACCGGCAAACTCTTCATCAACGTCCAGGTGAGCCGTGAAGTGCTCCAGCAGGCGACTGTGCTCCTGCTCCTGCCGCTCACCGGCCTCTTCCTCGGTCATCACGTTCAGGGTCCAGCTGGTCAGTTCGGTAGCCAGGCGAACGTTCTGCCCGTTACGACCGATAGCCTGGGCCAGGTTATCCTCGGCGACGGCCACATCCATGGTGTGACGGTCTTCGTCCATCACGATGGACGCAACTTCTGCCGGCGCCATGGCGTTGATTACCAGCTGGGCAGGGTTGTCGTCGTACAGAATAATATCAACCCGCTCGCCGCCCAGTTCGTTGGACACGGCCTGAACGCGGGAACCGCGCATGCCGACACAGGCGCCCACCGGATCAATACGGCGATCGTTGGTTTTTACTGCTATTTTGGCACGGGAGCCCGGATCGCGGGCAGCACCACGAATTTCAATCAACTCTTCAGCGATTTCCGGCACTTCGATACGGAACAGTTCGATCAGCATCTGGGCATCGGTACGGCTGAGAATCAGCTGCGGGCCACGGTGATCCGTGCGGATCTCGAGCAGCAGCGCACGCACGCGGTCGCCCATGCGGAAGGTTTCCCGCGGGATCAAGTGCTCCCGGGGCAGCAGCGCTTCGGCATTATTACCGAGGTCTACAATAACATTGTCTCGTGTCACCTTCTTGACGGTGCCGGAAACCAGCTCGCCAACGCGGTCACGATAGCTGTCGACAATCTTCATGCGCTCAGCTTCACGCACTTTCTGGAAGATGATCTGCTTGGCAGCCTGGGCACCAATACGCCCGAACGCCACAGAGTCGACCTTCTCTTCGTACATGTCGCCCGGCTTCAGGTTGGTATCGATCTCTTCAGCTTCCTGGAGGGTCAGCTCAGTACCGAGTGCCGGAACCGCATCGTTGTCTACCACCAGCCAGCGACGGAAGGTTTCGTACTCCCCGGTACGGCGATCGATAGCAACCCGGATGTCGGCGTCTTCGTCTTCATAACGTTTTTTGGCAGCGGTAGCGAGTGCGAGTTCGATCGCCTCGAAAATCACATCCTTCTCGACACCTTTCTCGTTCGAGACTGATTCCACTACCAGCAAGATCTCTTTACTCATTGGATTGCCCTGCCCTCAAAATAATCGATACATCTACAGATTTGTTTGAATGTGTCATTCAAAAACCGGAATGATGTTGGCTCTCTCAATACTGTCGAACGGCAACAGGTACTCGTGGTCATCTACCACAACCACCACCTCGTCGCCTTCAACCCCTTTGATCAGGCCCTGAAATTTGCGCCGGCCTTCAAACGCCATACGCAACTTGATCTGCACCTGGTGACCGACAAACGCCTCATACTGTTCGAGACGAAATAAAGGCCGATCCATACCCGGAGAAGACACCTCCAGCGTGTATTCACTCTGGATGGGATCTTCCACGTCCATCACGCCACTGACCTGTCGACTGACCTTTTCACAGTCTTCAATGCTGATGCCGTTTTCCGCGTCATCAATAAATATCCGGAGCATGGACTGATAGCCCCGGGAACGATATTCAATGCCCCAGAATTCGTATCCGAGCCCTTCTACTACCGGGCGCAGGATGTCTTCCAGTTGTTTAAGCTTGGCTGACAAGTGTCGCCGCCTCCGTCTTCTGATTTTCAGGGTACAAAAACAAAAAAAGGGCTGTTAATCAGCCCTTTTTATGCACCAGGGCCCTTGCGCCAGGCCCCTTAATCAAAAAGCCCCTTCAAATGGGGCCTTTTGTTGCAAGAATTCGCAGAAAGCCAACCCAATAACGCTTTCCGCCGACAGACACCTGGCCTGCCTGGAAGCCAGGACGATTCACTGACTCCAATAACCGCCGGAGTATAGAGGACGCCGCGCGGGATGGTCAAGGACTGACCAAAAAAAACGGCCTGGGTTTGCCAAGCCGTCTTTTTATAAATGGTGCCCGGGGCCGGACTCGAACCGGCACGGCTTTCGCCACCACCCCCTCAAGATGGCGTGTCTACCAGTTTCACCACCCGGGCATCAACCTTTACTCGAGATCAGGGAGATCAGACCCCCCGGTCCCGCTTGCTGAACCGTCTTCGTTAGCCGGCACGCCACTTCCTGCAGGAGCCTGCGTGGATTCCTGAACCGTCGGAATGCCAGCCTCACCTGCCACTTCAGCGCGCTGCTTGGCGAAGATCGCCAGCGAAAAACTTGTCACGAAAAAGACAACCGCCATCAGGGTGGTCACCCGAGTCAGGAAACTACCGCTGCCCTGACTACCGAAAACCGTTTGGGAGGCTCCGCCACCAAATGCCGCACCGGCATCCGCGCCTTTGCCCTGCTGGATCAGAACCAGGCCCACCAGCGCCACGGCGATCACGACGTGAACTACAACTACCAGTGTTTCCATCCAATCCATACAGACTCTCGTAAACGTTTCGGATTACGCACCCGCCGGGAAGGCCCGACAGATACTGATAAACTCTTCAGCCTTCAGCGACGCTCCGCCAATAAGACCACCGTCAATATCCGGCTCTGCAAACAGAGCGGCCGCATTATCCGCTTTTACGCTGCCGCCGTAAAGTACCGAAATGGATTCTGCCGGCGCTTTCATGCTCGACAGCACATTACGGATTTCCGCATGCATAGCCTGGGCGTCTTCTGCGGTCGCGGTTCTGCCCGTACCAATGGCCCAGACGGGCTCGTAGGCAATCACCACCTGCAACCAGCGCTCACCCTCAACACGAGCCAGGGCTCGCAGCACCTGGGTGGCAACTACACGCTCAGCATCACCGGCTTCACGCTGCTCCAGGGTTTCCCCAACACACAGCACCGCCGTCAACCCGCTTTGCAGAACCTGCCCCAGCTTGTCCGCGACTACGTCGTCACTCTCGCCAAACAGCTGACGGCGCTCGGAGTGGCCCACCAGCACGTAGCTACAACCCACATCCCGGGCCATCTCGGCGGAAATCTCTCCAGTGTAGGCTCCCGCCTGCCACTGACTGACGTTCTGCACACCCAACGAAAGTTCGCTGCCGGCTTCGGCCTTCACGGCACTCACATACAGGGCCGGAGGAATGATAACAACCTCAGCGCCATTATCGAGCAGCCCAGCCTGATCGCGGACGGAGCCAACCAGCTGCTGCACCAGGTCTTTCGACCCGTTCATTTTCCAGTTACCGGCTACAATCTTGCGACGCATACTGATTCTCAGCTATCCCGAATACCCTGAATGCAAGGGAGCGCGAACTATACAGCAGTCATTTCCCTTGCACAACCCGCCCCTAGCGCCTTGCAGCTCAGGGAGTTGAGGCCGCCACCACTCGCGCCAACTCTTCCGC
>CAYUNQ010000110.1:0-8365 GCA_964446185.1 uncultured Marinobacter sp.
CTGGACGTGAAGGTAAAAGACTTCCCAACCCACGCAGCCAACAAGCCGGTGGCGATTATTCCGAACTGCGCCGCTACCCGCCACGCGCACTTTGTGCTGGATGGCTCTGGCCCGTCTCTGCAGACTCCGCCGAGCCTGGACGACTGGCCGGAAATCACCTGGGAAGTGGGCGAGAACGTTCGCCGGGTGAACCTGGACACCGTGACTCCGGAAGACGTGAAAGACTGGCAGCCCGGTGAAACCGTTCTGCTGTCCGGCAAGATGCTGACCGGCCGTGATGCCGCCCACAAGAAGATGGTGGATATGATCGAGCGGGGCGAAGAGCTGCCGGTGGATCTGAAAGGTCGCTTCATCTATTACGTGGGCCCGGTTGATCCGGTTCGCGAAGAAGTGGTTGGCCCCGCTGGCCCCACCACCGCTACCCGTATGGATAAGTTCACCCGCACCATGCTGGAGAAAACGGGTCTGACTGGCATGATCGGTAAAGCCGAGCGTGGCCAGGTAGCCATCGACGCCATCAAGGAGTTCGGTGCGGTTTACCTGATGGCGGTGGGTGGTGCTGCTTATCTGGTATCCAAGGCGATCAAGGGTGCCGAGGTAGTGGCTTTTGAAGAGCTGGGTATGGAAGCCATCTACGAGTTCGAAGTGGAAGACATGCCGGTAACCGTAGCGGTGGATTCCCGCGGCAGCTCCGTGCACCAGACCGGCCCGGTTGAGTGGCACGACAAGATCATTGCTGCCAAGGCGGTTTGATCTGAGCCTTCGGTAATATCAGTGCGGCCCTGAGCGTCTGGTTCAGGGCTGCCACTGAAAGTCCTTCATCTTTACCCTTCCTTTATACACCTCCACTCCTTCCAGTCGTAACTTCTCGGTTTGAAGCTGGCAGGTTTCTGTACCTTCAGGAAAAGCGATCTGGCCGTTGCTGCGGATCACCCGGTGCCAGGGGATGCTGTGGCCGGCGGGCAGTTTGCCCAGGGCCCGGCCAACAAAGCGCGCCTGGCGGCCGAGGCCGGCCATGGCGGCGACCTGGCCGTAGCTGGCCACTTTCCCTTCCGGGATCGCGGCCACTACCTGCCAGATTTTCTGCTCCTTTGTCGGTTCCTTTTCGGACTCGTTCATTCAGAGCTCCGGGTTTGGCCGGATTACAGGCGCAGGGCGCCGTCCACTTCGATCATGCGGCCGGATACGTAGTCGTTCTCGAAAATGAACGCCACGGCAGAGGCGATCTCTTCCGGCTTACCCATGCGCTTCAGCGGAATGCCGGCGGTCATTTTCTCCAGGGCTTCCGGCTTCATGGAGGCGGTCATTTCAGTTTCGATAAAGCCCGGGGCGATGCCCATGCAGCGGATGCCGTAGCGGGCGAGCTCCTTGGCCCAGACCGGAACCAGGGCAGATACGCCGGCCTTGGCGGCGGAGTAGTTGCTCTGGCCCATGTTACCGGCGCGGGAGATGGAGGCGATGTTGATGATCGCGCCTTGGTCGCCGTTCTCGATCATGCGGGTAGCGGCTTCACGGCCACACAGGAACACACCGGTAAGGTTTACGTCGATAACGGACTGCCACTGGGCCAGCTCCATGCGCTTGTCGAGTTTGCCGTCTTTGAATTTCACCATCAGGCCGTCGCGCAGAATGCCGGCGTTGTTGACCAGGCCGTTCAGGTGGCCGAAGTCGTTGATGATGGCCTGGAAGGTAGCTTCTACATCGTCTTCCTTGGCCACGTTGCAGACGTAGGTTTTGGCATCGCCACCGGCTTTTTTGCAGGCTTCGGCGGCCTCAGCCAGTTTGTCTTCCATCAGGTCGATGAGCGCGAGCTTGGCGCCTTTGGCTGCCAGGTATTCTGCCATGGCACGGCCGAGGCCCTGGCCGCCGCCGGTGATTGCAATTACCGAGTCTTGAAGTTTCATGGTTTGCCCTAATTAAAGTCAGAAGTGGTTTTACGTTCTGTGTGTCTGCATCTTTTTATGGGAGGCATTTTGCCCGTTTTCCTTTTTCTTTTCATTATTCTGCCCGTTGCGGAGCTGGTCGTGCTTATTCAGGTGGGCAGCGTTATTGGTGCGTTGAACACCGTGGCGCTGGTGTTCCTGACCGCGATCATCGGAGCCTGGCTGCTGCGCCAGCAAGGCCTGGCCACCCTGTTGCGGGCAAATCAGCGGCTGAACAGTGGCGAGCTGCCCGCAAAGGAGGTGGCTGAGGGGCTGATTCTGGCAGTGGGCGGTGCCATGTTGCTGGCGCCGGGGTTCATTACCGATGCCTTTGGGTTTCTGTGCCTGTTGCCGGGTACCCGGCACTGGCTGGCCGCTCAGGCGTTGAAGCGGATGACGGTGGCCGGGCAGGTGCACAGCCGGAGTTTTTTCTATCAGGCTCGGGATGCCAATGGCGACATTATTGAAGGCGAGTATCAGGATCATACCGAGAGCGACCGTGATCGACTGGGGAAAAAGTGAAAAAATTTTCGACCGGGGTGTTGAAATGCCTCTGGCAAACCCCATCTTGTTTGCACAGATTCGCCGCGGGCTGAAAAGTACTGTCTTTCAGTTGCTTGGCAGTCCGGGCAATTTGTCGGGCCGGAGCTTTCCGGTCAGGCACCTTTAAACATGTAACTGTCATTGCCGCATAATGAATGTGGCTATTGGAGAAGCAGAGCAATGAAAATTCGTCCGTTACACGATCGAGTTGTCGTGCGCCGTAAGGAAGAAGAAGAGAAAACTGCAGGTGGCATCGTGCTGCCGGGTAATGCCAAAGAGAAGCCGTCTCAGGGCGAAATCGTCGCTGTGGGCAACGGCCGCATTCTGGACAATGGCGAAACCCGCGCACTGGCAGTTAAGGTTGGTGACACCGTAGTTTTCGGCCAATACGCCGGTAATACCGTAAAGGTTGACGGCGAAGAGCTGCTCATCATGAGCGAAAGCGACATTTACGGCGTGCTTGAGTGATCGCTTCAGCGACAGGCAATAACGCTCATTAATCCGATGGGTTTAAATTCGGTTTAACGAACAGGAACAGAAGACATGGCAGCTAAAGAAGTTAAATTCGGTGATAGTGCCCGTAAGCGTATGGTTGCAGGCGTAAATGTCCTGGCCGACGCGGTTAAGGTAACCCTGGGGCCGAAAGGTCGTAACGTGGTTCTGGAGAAGTCTTTTGGCGCGCCTACAGTGACCAAAGACGGTGTGTCTGTGGCCAAAGAGATCGAGCTGAAAGACAAGTTCGAGAACATGGGCGCCCAGATGGTCAAGGAAGTTGCTTCCCAGGCCAACGAAACTGCCGGTGACGGCACCACCACCGCAACCGTTCTGGCCCAGGCCATTGTGGGCGAGGGTATCAAGGCGGTTACGGCCGGCATGAACCCGATGGACCTGAAGCGCGGCATCGACAAAGCCACTGCTGAAGCCGTGAAAGCCATTCGCGAGATGGCTACTCCGTGCGACGACAGCCGTAACATCGCCCAGGTTGGTACTATCTCCGCCAACGGTGACGAGACCATCGGCCGGATCATTGCCGATGCGATGGAGCGTGTAGGTAAGGAAGGCGTTATTACCGTTGAAGAGGGCCGTGGCCTGGAAGACGAGCTGGACGTGGTTGAAGGTATGCAGTTCGACCGCGGCTACCTGAGCCCGTACTTCATCAACAACCAGGACAACATGTCTGCCGAGCTGGATGACCCGTACATCCTGCTGGTAGACAAGAAGATCTCCAACATCCGCGAACTGCTGCCGGTGCTGGAAGCCGTTGCCAAGGCTGGCAAGCCGTTGCAAATCATCGCTGAAGACATCGAAGGCGAAGCGCTGGCTACCCTGGTAGTGAACAACATGCGTGGCATCGTGAAGGTGAACGCTGTTAAGGCGCCTGGCTTTGGTGACCGTCGTAAGGAAATGCTGCAGGACATCGCCATTCTGACCGGTGGTACTGTGATTTCCGAGGAAGTAGGCCTGACCCTGGAAAACACCACTCTGGATGACCTGGGTACTGCCAAGCGTGTCAACGTGACCAAGGAAAACACCACCATCATTGGCGGTGCCGGTGCCCAGGGCGACATCGAAGCCCGCGTTGAGCAGATCCGCAAGCAGATCGAAGACAGCAGCTCTGACTACGACAAAGAGAAACTGCAAGAGCGCGTAGCCAAGCTGGCTGGCGGTGTTGCGGTGATCAAGATCGGTGCTGGCTCTGAAGTGGAAATGAAAGAGAAGAAAGCCCGCGTTGAAGACGCGCTGCACTCTACCCGCGCTGCCGTTGAAGAAGGCATCGTAGCCGGTGGTGGTGTTACCCTGATCCGCGCTATCGCTGCGCTGGACAAGGTTGATGCCATCAACGAAGAGCAGAAGGCCGGTGTTAACATCCTGCGTCGTGCCATGGAAGCTCCGCTGCGCCAGATCGTGTTCAACGCAGGTGGCGAATCTTCAGTGGTTGTTGCCAAGGTAAAAGAAGGCCAGGGCGCTTTCGGTTACAACGCTGCCACTGAAGAGTACGGCGACATGCTGGAAATGGGTATTCTTGATCCGGCCAAAGTGACTCGCTCTGCGCTGCAGGCTGCCGCTTCTGTGGCATCTCTGATCATCACTACTGAAGCGATGGTTGCAGATGAGCCGGTAGATGAGAAGTCTGGCGGTATGCCCGATATGGGTGGTATGGGTGGAATGGGAGGCATGGGCGGCATGATGTGATGCCGGCCAGATCCCGACCAGATCTCAGTTTCTGAGCTCTGGCCTGATCTACCCCTGAAAAACCCCGCGCTGGTTCACACTGGCGCGGGGTTTTTCGTTTTTTTGTCATGATCTTGCAGGGTTGCTTTGATAGACTCGGCTACCAGTTTTTAAATGTGCATGATGCAATGAGCGAATCCCCACAGACATCCTTTCTTGGCCCCGGCAAAGTTATTCTGCTGCTGGTGTTGGGGCTGTTGGTTTATGGGGTGACGCTGGTGTTCTGGGTACCCGCCGGATGGCTTTGGCACAAAGCTTCCGCGCATATCCAGTTGCCGCCCCAGGTTCAGGTTCAGCAGATTTCCGGGCAACTCTGGAGCGGTGCGGTGGGGCTGAACCTGGGTGGTTTCCCCGCACGGGTTCAGTGGCAGTTGAGTTGGCCTTCGGTCACGGAACTGGCATTGCCTGTCGAATTTTCAGTGTCTTCGTCACAATCCCGCATTGAAGGTCTTGCCAGCGCTGGCTGGCCGGCTAATTTTGAAGTGTCGGGTAGCGGTATGGTCACCGTCGCAGAGTTTGCAGACCTGATTCGCCAGAGTGGTGGAGCCATGATTGAAGGCCCGGTGGCTATTGACCGCTTTCGGGTCTCATGGGCTGACAACCGGCTGAAAGAGGCGCAGGGCACAGGGCAGTGGGCCGGTGGGCTGGTGACATGGCCCATGGGTAATGATACCGGCCAGGCGAGGTTCCCGCCCATGCAAGCGAATCTGGACACGGTCAGTGAGGGGGTTGCCCTGACCATTGCCGAGCAAGGCAGTAACGGCCCGGCAGCGGACGCCAGTATTCTCAGGGACGGCATGATGGATATTCGCGTGTACAAGCGAATGGTCGACCTGGCAGGGCAGCCCTGGCCAGATTCGGCAAACCCCGGTGATGTGGTGTTCCGGGTCAGGCAGCCACTGCTGCCCGGAGGCTTCTGAGGTGGCAGTGTTGCCGGTCAGGGCGCAGGAGCGCTGGGCGAGGTCGCTGGCCAACCTGCTGCTGGTGGTGTTGGTGGTGGTCCTGGGCGTTGAGCTGGCAAAGGTCACCTGGCTGTTTGCCTGGAATGACCGGCCGGTGCCGGAGGTCTACGGGCAGGCCTCTGGCAGCGCTTCCGGGCTGTCTGGCAACAATCTGGCATCGGTGGCCGGCTACGAATTTTTCGGGCGCCCTGCAGGCCAGGTGGGTGTGGCAGACGCAGTGCGGCGTTCGGCGCCGGAAACAGGCCTGAGATTGAAACTCGAGGGTGTGCTGATTGGCCCTGTGCCGGAAGAGTCCGGTGCTATTGTGGCGGGCAGCAACGGCGAGACCGAATACTACCGGGTGGGGGATACGCTGCCGGGTAACGCTGAGTTGGTAGATGTAGAACCCCAAAGGATTTTGTTGCGCCGGGGTGGTCGATACGAATCCCTGGCGTTCGAAGAAGACATCGGGGTGGAGGCAATGGTTGCGGAGCAGCCGCAACAGGCGGCACAATCG
This sequence comes from uncultured Marinobacter sp., assembly GCA_964446185.1. Classification (GTDB taxonomy): domain Bacteria; phylum Pseudomonadota; class Gammaproteobacteria; order Pseudomonadales; family Oleiphilaceae; genus Marinobacter. The sequence continues at coordinate 6,156 of CAYUNQ010000110.1, forward strand.
CCAGATACTTACCTTGCCGATGCCCGGGCCCGGCTGGATTCTGAAGGCGCAGCGGCGCTGGCAGCCTACGGTTTGAGCCCGGCAGACGATTCCGGCCAGTCAGGTTATGTATATGATGGTTCCAACGCGATGTTGAATGCGGTTAATTTGCGCCCGGGCGATGTCATTACAGCCATTAACGGCCAGCGACTGGGTGATGTAGAACAGGATAAGGCACTGCTGGACGACTGGCGCAACCAGGCCCAGCTGGATATAGAAATAGAGCGTGACGGATCCATACTCACCGTCAGTTACGCCATACCCGAACAGTGGCGCTGAACGGCTACTTTAAAACAGGATGATATCGCCAGATGTATAACCACAAAACCAACCTTCTCCGGACTCTTCTGTTTGTTCTCCTGCTACCGGTGATGTCGGTGGTTCATGCCCAGGAGGAAACCTGGCGGCTTAACCTTAAAGATGCGGACATCCGGGCGTTTGTAACCCAGGTGGCCGACATTACCGGCTACAGTTTTGTGGTGGACCCCCGGGTGAAAGGCAAGGTGACCGTGTTGTCCAGCGCACCCATGAACAAAGACGAAATCTACGACCTGTTCCTGGCGGTATTGAACGTACACGGGTTCACCGCCATTCCCGGCCAGGATGTGGTGAAGATCGTACAGCAGGTCGACGCCAAGCAGTCTGCAGAGGTGCTGGACCGCTTCGGGACTATCCCGTCGGAGCAGCTGATCACGCGGGTTATCCAGATCAACAACGCCAATGCCCTGGAGCTGGTGCCCATTCTTCGTCCCCTGGTTGCCAAGTACGGGCACCTGGCCGGTGTGGCTGCAGCCAACGCCCTGATTGTCAGTGACCATTCTTCCAATATTCAGCGCATTGAACAGATTGTCCGGGAGCTGGACAGCCCCTCGAAGTATGAAGTGGAAGTCATCCAGCTGAAAGAAGCCTGGGTTGGCGACATGGTGAAGCTGCTGCAGGAACTGGCGCCCGATGAACTGGGCCGTGCCGGCGGTGAGAATGCCGCACGCAAGTACAATGTGACTGCCGATGAACGCAGTAACCGCCTGATTCTGCGCGGCGACCAGACGTTTCGGGACAAGATGCGCGGGTTGATCCGTCAGCTGGACCAGCCCTCGGCCACGGGTGGAACCACCAAGGTGATTCGCCTCCGCCACGCGGATGCCAAGATACTGACGGAAATTCTGAAAGGTGTGATGGGTGAAGTGGCCCGTGAAGCCTCGGGATCAGCGGCAGGTGCCGCCGGTGGCAGTTCCGCCAGTCGTCAGTCTTCCAAGTTTTCCGTATTCGCCGATGAAGGCCTGAATGCCCTGGTGGTTCGCGGTGAGCCGTCTCTGATGCAGGAAGCCGAGCAGATTGTGGCGGCACTGGATGTGCGCCGGGCCCAGGTAATGATCGAGGCGGCCATCGTAGAGATCAGTGATGAACTGGGCGATCAGCTGGGTGTTCAGGTGGCCGCGGGAGATGAATCCGCCGGGTCCGTACCGGTGCTTGGCACCAACCTGACAAGTGGTGAGGGCATGGTTGGCCTGAACTCGGTAATCGGTGCCCTGGTGGGCGATATGATTCCCCAGCTCGGCGGCGGTATTACCATCGGTGCCGGCGAGCGGGACGAAAACGGTATTACCTGGGGTGTGTTGGTTCAGGCGCTGTCGTCGTCCTCGGCGGCCAACCTGTTGTCGACGCCAAGCATCATTACCCTGGATAATCAGGAATCCGAAATTATCGTGGGCCAGAACGTTCCGTTCCGGACCGGCCAGTCAACTGTGACCGGCGATGGCACCACCAACCCGTTTACCACTATTGAACGCCGGGATGTGGGCCTGTCCCTGAAGGTTACTCCGACCATCAGTGCCGATGGCCTGGTGCGGCTAGTGGTTGAGCAGACCACCGAAGACATTTCCACCACCAATGTCGCGGGCGCTTCAGACCTGATTACCAACAAGCGGGAAATCAAAACCACGGTGCTGGCCGACGACGGCGAAACCGTGGTGTTGGGTGGCCTGATCAAAGATGACTATCAGGTCAGCAAGAGCAAGGTGCCACTGCTGGGGGATATTCCGTTGCTGGGTCGGCTGTTCTCCTCGGAATCTGAAACCCGTGTGAAGCGCAACCTGCTGGTGTTTCTGCGCCCGACCATCATGCTGGGCAAAGACGAAAGCGTGGCAGCTACCACCGAGAAGTTCAATCGC
>CAYUNQ010000111.1:0-8327 GCA_964446185.1 uncultured Marinobacter sp.
GTTAACCTGTAGGTTCCGGTGAGCGATACGGTCAGCGAGTAAGAACGGAGAATTCTAGATGGCACACAAAAAAGGCGGCGGGTCGAGTCGCAACAACCGGGACAGCAATGCGCAACGGCTTGGCGTCAAGCGCTACGGCGGCGAAAGCGTATCTGCAGGTAGCATTATTGTTCGTCAGCGCGGCACTCGTTTCCACGCTGGCAGCAACGTAGGCATTGGCAAGGACCACACCCTGTTCGCGAAAGCGGAAGGTCAGGTGAAGTTCGAAACCAAAGGCCCGCAGAACCGCAAGTTCGTAAGCATCGTTCCGGCTGCGTAAGCAGCGGCGATCCGGTTCTGTCGAACCTTGGGTTTGCCTGATATGCTGATTTGATCAGCACTCAGGCGAATCCGGAGCCCCGCAAAGCTTCCTTGAGGCTGCGGGGCTTTTTAGTTTATGCAAAGGCATCTGACGTATGAAATTTGTAGACGAAGCCACCATCATTGTTGAAGCCGGCAAGGGCGGTCATGGCTGCCTGAGTTTCAGGCGGGAAAAGTACGTGCCGAAGGGTGGACCTGACGGCGGAGATGGCGGTGATGGCGGTTCCGTCTATCTGGAAGCGGACAGCGCTCTGAACACGCTGATTGACTACCGCTTCCAGCGTAAGCACAAGGCCCGGAACGGCGAGCCCGGTGCGGGTCGCAACTGTACCGGCAACAAGGGTGAAGACCTGGTGCTGCCGGTGCCGGTGGGTACCACCGTTGTTGATATGGATACCCATGAAGTGCTGGGTGATCTCACCAAAGAAGGCCAGCGCCTGAAAGTGGCGCAGGGTGGCTTTCATGGCCTGGGTAATACCCGCTTCAAGTCGTCGATCAACCGTGCACCGCGGCAGACCAGCAAGGGCTCGGAAGGCGAGAGCCGCAACCTGCGCCTGGAGCTGAAGGTGCTGGCGGATGTGGGGCTTCTGGGTTTGCCCAATGCCGGCAAGTCTACGTTCATCCGCTCGGTATCTGCGGCAAAGCCGAAAGTGGCCGACTACCCGTTTACCACCCTGGTGCCAAATCTGGGTGTGGTGAGCGTGCAGGCGCACCAGAGCTTTGTGATCGCAGACATTCCTGGCCTTATCGAAGGGGCTGCTGAAGGTGCAGGCCTGGGTATCCGCTTCCTGAAACACCTGGTGCGTACCCGACTGTTGTTGCATCTGGTGGACGTGGCGCCTTACGACGGCTCGTCCCCCGTTGAGGCGGTTCGGGCGATTGCCCGTGAACTCGAGAAGTTCAGTGAAACGCTGGCGGGCCGTCCTCGCTGGCTGGTGTTGAACAAGGTCGACATGGTGGCCGAGGAAGATCGCCAGGCCCATTGCCAGGCCATCGTGGACGAGCTCGGTTGGGACGGCCCGGTGTTCTGGATCTCCGCACTCACGGGTGAAGGTACTAAGCCCCTGGTTCAGGCCGTGATGCGCTGGATTGAAGAGCAGGCTGAGGCCGAGGCCGAGAACCCGGACTTCGCCGAGCAGGAAGCGGCCCGCCGTCGCCGCATGGACGAAGAGGCCCGTGCCAAGATCGAAGAAGATCGCAAGGCCCGTCGCGCCGCCCGTGAAGACGGCGAAGAAGATGATGATGACTTTGACGACGACGATTACGACGTTGAAGTGGTCTACGCCCCCGAGTAATCACAACCTGAAGAGACAGTACCGCTACCATGAGTGAACGCCTCCAGCTCCGAAAGGCCCGTCGCCTGGTTATCAAGATCGGCAGTGCCTTGCTCACCAACGACGGGAAAGGGCTGGATGTGGCAGCCCTCGGGTTGTGGGTCGACCAGATTGCGGGGCTGATTGCCGAAGGTGTGGAAGTGGTGGTGGTGTCTTCCGGCTCGGTGGCGGAAGGTATGAGTCGCCTGGGCTGGAATGCCCGGCCGCAGCACCTGCACGAATTGCAGGCCGCTGCAGCGGTCGGCCAGATGGGCCTGGTGCAAACCTGGGAGGCCCAGTTCAAGCGCCATGATATCCATACCGCGCAGATCCTGCTTACCCATGACGACCTTTCTGATCGCAAGCGCTACCTGAACAGTCGCAGCACCCTGCGCACCCTGCTGGATTACGGCGTGGTTCCCATCGTTAATGAGAACGATACCGTGGTCACCGACGAGATCCGCTTTGGCGACAATGATACCCTGGGTGCCCTGGTGGCCAATCTGATCGAAGCCGATGGCCTGATCATCCTGACCGACCAGCTTGGCCTGTTCACCAAAGATCCCCGCAAGCATGACGATGCCGAACTGGTTACCGAGCGCAAAGCCGAAGATCGCGAGCTCGATGCCATGGCTGGCGGCGGTGCCGGTGCCCTGGGTCGGGGCGGTATGCTTACCAAGTTGCGCGCCTCGCGGCTGGCGGCCCGGTCTGGTGCCTTCACTGTGATTGTGGGTGGGCGCATTGAGGGAGCTATCTCCCGGTTGCGCCAGGGCGATGTTATCGGCACCTTGCTGTTGCCGGAGCAGGGCAGAATGGCGGCCCGAAAACAGTGGATTGCCAGCCATCTGCAAACCCGGGGTACCCTGAGCCTGGACGACGGTGCGGTAAAGGTGTTGCGCCAGGGCGGCAGAAGTCTGTTGCCGGTGGGTGTGCGAGCTGTTGTTGGCCAGTTTCGCCGGGGTGAGATGGTATCTTGTGTCGATCTGGCCGGCAGGGAAATTGCCCGCGGGCTGGTGAACTACGATGCCGATGAGGCCCGGGCCATTGCCGGCCGATCAAGCGATCGTATTGCTGAAGTGCTGGGCTACGTTTCCGATGAGGAGATGATTCACCGGGATAACCTGGTGGTGGTTTAGGCTGTTCCGTCTGTTGGCTGGATTTCAGGCACAAAAAAAACCGGCGCGAAGCCGGTTTTTTTATGAGCGCAAGATTCAGGCAGCTTTCAGAGCCTTGATCTTGGCGTTCAGGCGGCTCTTATGACGAGCAACCTTGTTCTTGGCGAAGATGCCTTTGTTGACCATGCTGTCCAGAATCGGCTGAGCGGTCTTCAGGGCTTCTTGAGCGCCTTCGTAGCTGCCAGCTTTGATCTGAGCATCTACTTTCTTCATGTAAGTACGTGCCATGGAACGCAGGCTGGCGTTGTGCTTGCGGTTTTTCTCGTTCTGACGAGCGCGCTTCTTGGCTTGCGGGGAATTTGCCACCGTAAAACTCCTGAAATTCGTTGCGTTAACTGCTGAATATGTTTACATCGCGGGCGCGCCAAAACCAGCGCGTCGGAATAAATGACGCGGAACTATGCCGCCGAAAGCCCGAAATGTCAAGGCCGGCACCTCAGTAATCCCCGTGTTGTAAAGCCCTGTGATACACTCCCGCATCGTTGCATGGGGCCTGCCGTGGCTGCGGCCGGCACCCTGTGGATTACCGAGATGCCATCCCGGCCTGAACCCTGGATTTCTGGACGCTCAAACCATGTCTTCGGAACCCCACCCGACGGAACAACCGTCGCCTGCCAAAGCCCCGCCCAAGGCCTCGGGTTTGCTGCGCTCATCCGGCGTGGTAGGTATTATGACCATGCTGTCCCGGGTACTGGGGCTGGTTCGGGACATGGTGATTGCCCGCTATTTCGGGGCCGGCACTGCGGCAGACGCCTTCTTCGTCGCGTTCAAGATACCCAACTTCCTGCGCCGCCTGTTTGCTGAAGGTGCGTTCTCCCAGGCCTTCGTGCCGGTGCTGTCATCCTACCGGGAAAGCCGCGACATCTCTGAAGTAAAGCGCCTGGTGGATGCCGTTGCCGGCTCCCTCGGGCTGGTGTTGCTGGCTGTTACCCTGGTGGCCATGCTGGGCGCGCCGGTGCTGACCACCATCTTTGCCCCGGGTTTTTTGGGTGACGAGGCCAAGTTTGCCCTCGCCAGCGACATGCTGCGTATCACTTTCCCGTACCTGTTGCTGATTTCCCTGACCGCCTTTGCTGGCGGTATCCTGAACAGCTACGACCGCTTCGCTGTGCCGGCTTTCACGCCGGTGTTGCTGAACCTGGCGATGATTGCGGCGGCCATCTTCCTGGCGCCGTTGATGGATGAGCCGGTGATGGCGCTGGCCTGGGGCGTGTTCATCGCCGGCGCCCTGCAGTTGTTCTTCCAACTGCCATTTCTGATGCGCCTGGGTTTGATGCCGCGGCCGCGAGTGGATTACCGGCATGAGGGGGTCAGCCGGATACTGAAACTAATGGCGCCGGCCCTGTTCGGCGTGTCAGTCAGCCAGATCAACCTGCTGCTGGATACCGTGCTGGCGTCGTTTCTGCAAACCGGCAGCGTGTCCTGGCTGTATTACTCCGACCGCCTGGCGGAGCTACCGCTGGGGGTATTCGGGATTGCCATTGCCACGGTGATTCTGCCCAGTCTGTCCCGCAAGCACGCGGCGGCCTCGGAAGATCAGTTTGCTGCCACCCTCGACTGGGCCGTGCGGGCCGTCCTGCTGATCGGCCTGCCGGCAGCGGTGGCGCTGGCACTGCTGGCGGAACCTCTTATAGCCACGCTGTTCCACTACGGTGAAGTGACCGACAGGGATGTGGCCATGTCGGCCCAGAGCCTGCGCGCCTATTCCGCGGGCTTGCTGGCATTCATGTTGATTAAAGTGCTGGCGCCGGGCTTTTTTGCCCGGGAAGACACCAAAACCCCGGTTAAAATCGGCATCATTGCCATGGTGGCCAACATGGCCTTCAACCTGGCGCTGATTGTGCCCCTGGCCCATGCCGGGCTGGCACTGGCGACGTCCATGTCGGCCTGGCTGAACGGTTACCTGCTCTGGCGCGGATTGCGTAAAGAAGGCGCCTGGAAAAGCCAGCCCGGCTGGCCGAAGTTTCTGGTGCAACTGGCGGTGGCCAATGCCGCGCTGGCTGCCGTGGTGCTCTGGCTGAAGGTGCCGGTGGCCGACTGGCTGGCGGCCACCGGCCTGCAGCGGGCCACGGATATGGGCATTCTGGTAGTCGCCGGAGTCGGGGCCTATTTCGTGGCGCTGGCGGTGGTGGGCGTGCGGGTTCGCCAATTCCGCCAGAAGTAAGCGCCCTCAAGATTTCTACCACACCCCTGCATGGGGTATAATCGCGCGTTTTCTCACCAGCGCCTTGCCTCTCGGGCAAGTGCGCCCAAAAGCCAGCTGGCAAGTTAAGGTTCGCAGTACATGCGTCTGATTCGAGGCCTGACCAATCTTAAGCGCCTGTCCGGGCAAGCGGGTTCACCGCTGGCCGGCGGCTGTGTGGCCACCATCGGCAACTTCGATGGCGTGCACCTGGGCCATAAAACCATTATCGATCAGGTCAGGCAGAAATCAGCCCAGCTGGGCGTGCCCTCGGTGGTAATGATTTTCGAGCCCCAGCCCCGGGAATTTTTTCAGGGCGCCGAAGCTCCGCCCCGGCTGATGCCGTTCCGCCAGAAGTTCGAGGCCCTGCTGGCCGAAGGCGTGGATATCGTTCTGTGTATCCGGTTTGATGAAACCTTCCGCAGCTATTCCGGCATGGGCTTTATTGAAGAAGTGCTGATTAAGGGGTTAGGCGTGCACCACCTGGTGGTGGGCGACGACTTTCGCTTCGGCTGTGACCGGGCCGGCGACTTCAAGCTGCTGCAAAGCGTAGGGCAGGAGCAGGGCTTTACCGTTGAGAATACCCGCACAGTGACTGTTGATGGCGAACGGGTCAGCAGCACGCGGGTGCGTAATGCCCTGAATGTGAATGGTCTGGAAGAAGCCGAGCGCCTGCTGGGGCATCCTTACCGCATCCACGGCCGAATCGTTTATGGCCGCCAGTTAGGCCGGCAACTCAACGCGCCCACGGCCAACATCCTGCTGAACCAGATGCCGGCATTGCGGGGCGTTTACGTGGTGCGAGCCCGGCTGGAAAACGGTGAGTGGCGCGATGGCGTGGCCAATATCGGCTTGCGGCCCACGGTAGACGGCAAGCGGCCGTCACTGGAAGTGCACCTGTTCGACTTTACTGGCACACTTTATGGCCAGCATCTGGACGTGGTGTTCCGCCATGGCCTGCGGGACGAAGTGAAATTCGACTCTGTTGACGAGCTTCGGCAACAGATCGCCCGGGATTTCGAGCATGCCCGGGCCTGGCTGGCGGACAACCCTGCCACGCCGGACACCTGATTCAACTGACCAACCAAGAGTACGCACAAAGACATGAGCGACTACAAGCATACCCTGAATCTGCCGGAAACTGCGTTTCCCATGCGCGGTAACCTGGCCAATCGCGAGCCGGACATGCTCAAGCGATGGCAGGACCTGGACGTATACGGCAACCTGCGCAAACAGCGCGAAGGCCGGGAAAAGTTCATCCTGCACGACGGCCCGCCCTACGCCAACGGCAGCATTCACATCGGGCATGCGGTCAACAAGATCCTGAAAGACATGATCGTGAAATCCCGCAGTTTCATGGGCTATGACGCACCCTATGTGCCCGGCTGGGATTGCCACGGCCTGCCCATCGAACACAAGGTGGAGCAGGAAATCGGCAAAGCCGGTGTGAAGGTGGATTACAAAACCTTCCGCCAGGCCTGCCGCGATTACGCCACCAAGCAGATCGAAGGCCAGAAAGCCGACTTCATCCGCCTGGGCGTGATGGGCCAGTGGGACAAGCCCTACCTGACCATGGACCCGAAAGTTGAAGCGGGTATTGTGCGGGCGCTGGGCAAGATCGTGGCCAAGGGTCACCTGGTGCGTGGGTTCAAGCCGGTTTACTGGAGTGTGGTTGGTCAGTCCGCACTGGCAGAAGCCGAAGTTGAATACCAGGACAAAACCTCGACCCAGATCGACGTGCGTTTCACCGCCGTGGATCAGGACGCTGTCCTCAAAGCCTTCGGAACCGACGACGGCCAGGGCGATGTCTCCGTGGTGATCTGGACCACCACCCCCTGGACCATCCCCGCCAACCAGGCGGTGTCTATCGGTGCGGATCTGGAATACGCCCTGGTGCAGCTGGATGCCGGCAACGGCCCGGAGCGCATGATCCTGGCCACCGATATGGTGCAGGGCATCATGGCCCGCTGGGGCGTGGAAGATTATCAGGTGCTGGCCAACGTGGCCGGTTCCGCCCTGGAAAACCAGCTGCTGCACCACCCGGTGTACGACAAGCAGGTGCCGGTGCTGCTGGGCGACCACGTCTCCCTGGACGCCGGTACCGGTGCCGTGCACACCGCACCCGACCACGGTATGGAAGACTTTGTGGTGGGCAAGGAATACGGCATTGGCACCATCAACCTGGTGAAGGCTGACGGTACCTACGCCGAAGCTGCTGGTGAATTTGCCGGTGTGCACGTTTACAAGGCCGACGAGCCGGTATGCAGCGCCCTGGCGCGTGAAGGCAAGCTGGTGCGTTCGGAGAAATTCCGCCACAGCTACCCGCACTGCTGGCGTACCAAGACCCCGCTGATCTACCGGGCCACGCCCCAGTGGTTCATCAGCATGGACAAGCTCAACCTGCGGGCCGATGCCCTGGAAGCCATCAAAGGCATCCGCTGGGTGCCCGGCTGGGGGCAGAACCGTATTGAAGCCATGTTCGAGCAGAGCCCGGACTGGTGTATCTCCCGTCAGCGTACCTGGGGTGTACCGATTACCCTGTTTATCCACAAGGAAACCCAGGAACTGCACCCCAACACCCAGGAACTGTTCGAGAAAGTCGCCCAGGCGGTTGAGACCGGCGGCATCGACGCCTGGTACGAGCTGGACCAGCACGAACTGCTGGGCGCAGACGCCGACCAGTACGAAAAAGTGCTGGATACCCTGGATGTGTGGTTCGATTCCGGCGTCACCCACGACTCCGTCCTCCGGGTACGCGAAGAGCTGGGCCAGTTCCCCGCTGACATGTACCTGGAAGGCTCTGACCAGCACCGTGGCTGGTTCCAGTCGTCCCTGAAAACCTCCATCGCCATGAATGGCGTGGCCCCGTACAAGCAGGTGCTGACCCACGGCTTCACCGTGGACGGCAAGGGCCACAAGATGTCCAAGTCTATGGGCAACGTGATCGCGCCCCAGGAAGTGATGAACGAACTGGGTGCCGACATCCTGCGCTTGTGGGTGTCTGCCACCGACTACAGCGGCGAGATGACTGTATCCAAGGACATCCTGCGCCAGACGGCCGACGGCTACCGCCGTATCCGTAACACCGCCCGCTTCCTGCTGAGCAACCTCACCGGGTTTGACCCGGAACAGCACATGGTGGCGCCGGAAGACATGATCGCCCTGGACCGCTGGATGGTGGACCGTGCCCTGCAGCTGCAGAACGAACTGCACGAAGACTACGGCAACTATGCCTTCCTGCGGATTTACCAGAAGGTGTACAACTTCTGCGAAGCCACTCTGGGTGGTTTCTACCTG
>CAYUNQ010000112.1:0-8073 GCA_964446185.1 uncultured Marinobacter sp.
AGATGGAGGTGGTCCGCGACAAGAAGGACAACTGCATCATCGTCTGCTCCATCGAAAACTTCGACCCGATGGGCGTGCATACCGGTGACTCCATCACCGTGGCCCCGGCCCAGACCCTGACCGACAAGGAATACCAGATCATGCGCAACGCCTCTTTGGCGGTACTGCGTGAGATCGGTGTCGAAACCGGCGGCTCCAACGTGCAGTTCGGCGTCAATCCGGACACCGGTCGTATGGTCGTTATCGAAATGAACCCGCGGGTATCCCGGTCATCAGCGCTGGCCTCCAAGGCCACCGGCTTCCCGATTGCCAAAGTGGCGGCCAAGTTGGCGATTGGCTATACCCTCGACGAGCTGCAGAACGAAATTACCGGCGGCGTGACCCCGGCCTCGTTCGAGCCCAGCATCGACTATGTGGTCACCAAGATTCCGCGCTTCACCTTCGAGAAGTTCCCCCAGGCCGACGCCCGCCTGACCACCCAGATGAAGTCGGTGGGTGAAGTCATGGCCATTGGCCGCACCTTCCAGGAGTCCATGCAGAAAGCCCTGCGAGGCCTTGAAGTGGGCTCTGACGGTTTTGACGAGAAGCTGGACGAGCTGGAGTCCGAAAGCGCCCGTGAAACCCTGATTCGCGAGCTGAATGTGCCCGGTGCCGAGCGCGCCTGGTACATCGGTGATGCTTTCCGCGCCGGTATGACCGTGGATGAAGTGTTCCAGCACACCAAGGTAGACCCCTGGTACCTGGTGCAGATTGAAGACCTGATCAAAGAAGAACAGGCCCTGAAATCCGCCGGCAAGGCCGATATCGACAAGGCGGCCATGTTCCGCCTGAAGCGCAAGGGCTTCTCCGATGCCCGCCTGGCCAAGCTGCTGGGTATTTCCGAAGTCAGCCTTCGCAAATTGCGTCACGACATGGGTATTCGTCCGGTATACAAGCGGGTAGACACCTGTGCTGCCGAGTTTGCCTCCGACACCGCCTACATGTACTCCACTTACGAGGAAGAGTGCGAAGCGGAGCCGTCTGACCGCGAGAAAATCGTGGTCATCGGTGGCGGCCCCAACCGTATCGGTCAGGGCATCGAATTCGACTACTGCTGTGTGCACGCGGCCCTGGCCATGCGTGAAGACGGCTACGAAACCATCATGATCAACTGCAACCCGGAGACCGTATCGACCGACTACGATACCTCTGACCGGTTGTATTTCGAGCCGATCACTCTCGAAGACGTGTTGGAAATCATCAACGTTGAGAAGCCGAAGGGCGTCATTGTCCAGTACGGCGGCCAGACCCCGCTGAAACTGTCCCGTGGCCTGGAAGCCGCTGGTGTGCCCATTATCGGCACCAGCCCGGACGCCATCGACCGGGCGGAAGACCGTGAGCGGTTCCAGCAGATGATTCAGCGTCTGGGCCTGAAGCAGCCTCAGAACGCGACGGTACGCAGCCATGAAGAAGGCGTTCTGGCAGCCCGTGAAATTGGCTATCCGCTGGTGGTCCGTCCGTCCTACGTGCTGGGTGGCCGGGCTATGGAAATCGTGTATGACGAAACCGAACTGGTTCGTTATATGCGCAGTGCGGTACTGGTGTCCAACGACAGCCCGGTGCTGCTGGATCACTTCCTGAACGCCGCGGTTGAGGTGGATATCGATGCCATCTGCGACGGTACTGACGTTGTTATCGGCGGTATCATGCAGCACATCGAGCAGGCCGGCGTACACTCCGGTGACTCTGCCTGTTCACTGCCGCCCTACAGCCTGCCTAAAGACGTTCAGGATGCCATGCGCGATGCGGTCAAGAAAATGGCCATCGAGCTTGAAGTGATTGGCCTGATGAACGTACAGCTGGCCTGGCAGGACGGTGAGATCTACGTGATCGAAGTGAACCCGCGGGCGTCCCGTACGGTACCGTTCGTGTCCAAGGCTATCGGTGTGTCCCTGGCGGCGGTCGCTGCCCGGGTGATGTCTGGCAAGACCCTGAAAGAACTGAACTTTACTCAGGAAATCGTGCCGACTTACTACGCGGTGAAAGAATCGGTATTCCCGTTCAACAAGTTCCCGTCGGTAGACCCGATCCTCGGCCCGGAAATGAAATCCACCGGTGAAGTTATGGGCCTGGGTGACAGCTTCGATGAAGCCTTTGCCAAGGCGTCTCTGGCCGCGGGCGAGCGCCTGCCGGCGAAGGGCGTGGCGTTTATGTCGGTCCGTGATGTTGATAAGCACGGTGCTGCCAGAGTGGCGCGGGACCTGGTCGATGCAGGGTTCCGGATCGTTGCCACCACCGGGACAGCAAAAGCCCTCGAGGCTGAGGGTATCGAGGTTGAGCGTGTCAACAAGGTTGGCGAAGGCCGGCCCCATATTGTTGACGCCATCAAGAACGGCAAGGTTCAGCTGATCATTAACACCACTGAAGGTCGCAAGGCGGTTTCCGACTCTGCCCAGATTCGCCAGTCTGCGTTACAGACCAAGGTGACCTACACCACGACGCTGGCGGGTGGCGAAGCCCTCTGCCGCGCTATTAAGTTTGGCCCGGAGCGGACCGTTCGTCGTCTCCAGGACCTTCACGCAGGGAAGTAATATTATGGCTGAGAGAGTACCTATGACGCAGACGGGCGAAGCCCGCCTGCGTGAGGAGCTTAAAAAGCTGAAATCAGAAGATCGTCCCCGGGTTATTCAGGCAATCGCCGATGCCCGGGAGCACGGTGATCTCAAGGAAAACGCTGAGTATCATGCCGCCCGCGAGCAGCAGAGCTTCATCGAAGGCCGGATTCAGGAAATCGAAGGTAAGCTGTCGGTGGCTCAGGTGATCGACGTTACCACGATGGAGAACACCGGCCGGGTGATCTTTGGTACCACCGTGCATCTGCTCAACATGGACACCGATGAAGAGGTGGTCTACCAGATCGTTGGTGAAGACGAGGCGGATATCAAGGCTGGTAAGCTGTCGGTATCGTCCCCCATCGCCCGGGCGCTGGTGGGCAAAAACGAAGGTGATGTGGTAGCCATCCGCATTCCCTCGGGCACCGTGGAGTACGAGATTTCCGAAGTAGAATACATCTGACGAAATCGGCACACACGAAAAAGCCGGCTGGGTTACCCTAGCCGGCTTTTTTGGTTTTTTAGCCACGGAATCCACGGAAAAACACGGAAAGAAAAGATTAAAAGATATTTTAGCCACGAAATCCACGAAAAAACACGAAAGGGAAAACGGCTTTCAGGTAATCCCAAGAATTATTTTTTCGTGTTCTTTAGTGGATTTCGTGGCAATTAAGTTTTTATTTTTCCGTGTCCTTCCGTGGCTAAAAATCACTTATTCCTTAGCAAGTTAGACAGCTTCGGATTAGGCTTCTTGGCCCGGCGCAGGATGACGGCGATTTTGCCGATGGTCTGCACCAGCTCGGCGCCGGAGCTTGCGCACAGGGCCTGGATGGCCTCCTGGCGCACTTCGCGGTCGGTGCTGGCTACCTTGATCTTGATCAGTTCATGGTCGTTCAGGGCCCGGTCCAGTTCTTCCTGGAGCCCTTCAGACAGGCCTTTGTCGCCAACAATGATGACGGGCTTCAGATTGTGGGCGATGGCCCGGTATTCCCGGCGCTGTTCCGGAGACAGACTCATGATGTGTTCTCTTTATCGGTGCAATTAACAAAAGGTCAGCGGCGAACTGGCTGACAACGTCGTATAATTTCGTGATTGTAACAGATAGTGCATCGCCACAAATGGTCGTATTCACTTACAACCGGCGTTGCAATCCGCTATTTGGCGCCCATTATAAAGGGCAGGATGGCCGTTTTCGGATGGGCTGATTCTGGTTTACCGGCGTACAATTAGTGTAAGGTGTCAGAAAAGGGTGTGCGGCGTCCTTGCGCCGGCCCTGCAATTCACAGGTGATGATCCTTGAACGATATGGCAAAAAATCTGGTTCTCTGGCTAGTAATAGCCGCTGTGCTGCTGATGGTGTTTCAGAATTTCTCTCCCACCACCAGCGGGCAACAAGTTAATTATTCGCAGTTTGTCGAAATGGTCCAGCAGGGCCAGGTCCGGCAGGTGACCATCGATGGGCTTCAGGTACAGGGCGTCCGCGGTGACGGTTCCCAGTTCCAGACCGTTCGTCCTCAGGTTGCTGACAACAAATTGATGGATGATCTCCTGGCCAACAGCGTGGAGGTGATCGGTAAGGAACCGGAGCGTCAGAGTCTGTGGACACAGCTGCTTGTGGCCGCGTTCCCGATTCTGATCATTATCGCGCTGTTTGTCTTCTTCATGCGCCAGATGCAGGGCGGCGGTGGCGGCAAAGGCCCCATGTCGTTCGGTAAGAGCAAGGCGCGCTTGCTGAGTGAAGATCAGATCAAAACCACCTTTGGTGATGTCGCCGGTGTCGACGAAGCCAAGGAAGATGTCAAAGAGCTGGTGGACTTCCTGCGTGATCCGAGCAAGTTCCAGCGACTGGGTGGCCGGATTCCCAAGGGTGTCTTGATGGTTGGCCCTCCAGGTACTGGTAAAACCCTGCTCGCCAAGGCCATTGCCGGTGAAGCCAAGGTGCCGTTCTTCTCCATCTCCGGTTCCGACTTCGTGGAAATGTTTGTGGGCGTGGGTGCCTCCCGGGTTCGCGACATGTTCGAGCAGGCCAAGAAACAGAGCCCCTGCATCATCTTCATCGACGAGATCGATGCTGTTGGTCGCCACCGTGGCGCTGGCATGGGTGGTGGTCACGATGAGCGTGAGCAGACGCTGAACCAGTTGCTGGTTGAAATGGACGGCTTTGAAGGTAACGAAGGCGTTATCGTGATTGCCGCCACCAACCGCCCGGACGTACTGGACCCGGCACTGTTGCGCCCGGGTCGTTTTGACCGCCAGGTGGTGGTTAGCCTGCCGGATATCCTGGGTCGCGAGCAGATTTTGAAAGTGCACATGAAAAAGGTGCCGTTGGCCGATGGTATCGACCCGGCCCTGATTGCCCGTGGTACTCCCGGTTTTTCCGGTGCCGACCTGGCTAACCTGGTAAACGAGGCCGCCCTGTTTGCCGCGCGCCGGAACCAGCGCCTGGTATCCATGGAAGAGCTTGAGCTGGCGAAAGACAAGATCATGATGGGCGCTGAGCGCAAGTCCATGGTGATGAATGAGAAAGAAAAGCGTAACACCGCGTACCACGAGTCTGGCCATGCCATCGTTGGCCGGCTGGTGCCCGAGCACGACCCGGTGTACAAGGTGAGCATCATCCCCCGGGGCCGGGCCCTCGGTGTGACTATGTTCCTGCCGGAAGAAGACAAGTACAGTCACTCCAAGCGTTACCTGACCAGCTCCATTTGCAGTCTGTTTGGTGGCCGCATTGCGGAAGAGCTGACTCTGGGCTTTGATGGTGTGACCACCGGTGCCTCTAACGACATCGAACGTGCCACCAGTCTGGCCCGTAACATGGTTACCAAGTGGGGCCTGTCTGAAAAGCTTGGGCCGCTTCAGTACGATACCGACAGCGAAGAGCCGTTCCTGGGCCGCTCTGCGGGACAGTCGCACTCCCATCACTCTCCGGAAACCGCTCAGCGTATTGATGAGGAAATCCGTAACATCATCGATGAGTGTTATGCCACGGCCAAGCAGATCCTGATTGAGAATCGTGACAAGCTCGATCTGATGGCTGAGGCCCTGATGAAGTACGAGACCATCGACCGCCACCAGATTGACGACATCATGTCTGGCCGTGAGCCTCGTCCTCCCAAAAACTGGGGTGACAGTGGCCCAGCTGGCGGTGTGAAGGCCGACGAGCCGGAGCAGGCGCCGGAGCCCAAAGCATCGGATGACGACGGGCGCCAGCCAGGAGTCGGTCGCCCGGCCGGCGAGCACTGATTCGTCTCAGAAACCTGGATAAATGAATGCGCCGCCCGGCCTCCGGGCGGCGTTTGTTTTTGTCGAACCGAAAATACTGCGCCTGGAACCCTCCTTATGAAAATGAACTTTGCTGGCCGTGAACTGGACCTTGCCCGTTGCCATGTTATGGGCATCCTGAATGTGACTCCGGATTCGTTTTCCGACGGCGGCCGGTTCAATTCGCTGGAGATGGCGATGGTTCGCGCCAGGCAGATGGTGGCCGACGGTGCCTCGTTCATTGATGTGGGTGGCGAATCCACCCGGCCCGGCGCGGCTGAGGTGTCTACCCAGGAAGAGCTTGATCGGGTGTGCCCGGTGGTGGAGGCCATTGCCCGTGAGCTGGATGCTGTGATTTCTGTCGACACCAGCAACCCGGAGGTCATGAAGGAAACCGCAAAGCTCGGTGCCGGGCTGATTAATGATGTGCGCGCCCTGCAACGCGACGGTGCGCCGGAGGTGGCGGCGAGGGCCGACATTCCAGTGTGCATCATGCACATTCAGGGCGAGCCGGACACCATGCAGATCGACCCCCGCTACCGCAATGTGCGCAGGGAGGTCAGTTCGTTCCTGACCGAGCGGATGCGCGTGGCTGAGGCGGCCGGGGTAAATCCGGACAAGATCATCCTGGATCCGGGCTTTGGTTTCGGCAAGACCGTTGAGCATAACGTCCAGTTGCTGGCAACGCTGGAGCAATTACACATGCTGGGGCACCCGCTGCTGATCGGCCTGTCCCGAAAGTCCATGCTGGGGGCAATTACCGGTCGTGAGGTGAATGAAAGGTTGCCGGCAAGCCTTGCCGCCGCGACAATATCAGCTATGAAAGGTGCGAGCATCCTCCGGGTGCACGACGTTAGGGAAACGGTAGACGCTGTAAAGGTAGTTGCAGCGGTTAAGGAGGCAGTCTGATGTCTGAGCGTAAATATTTTGGTACCGACGGCATTCGTGGCCATGTCGGTGAAGGCCCGATTACCCCTGAGTTCATGCTGCATCTGGGGTGGGCTGCCGGTCAGGCCTTTAAAAAGGAAGGGCAGCGCAACAGTGTGCTGATTGGCAAGGATACCCGCTTGTCTGGCTATATGTTCGAATCGGCCCTTGAGGCAGGCCTCTCCGCCGCCGGTGTGGATGTGAAGTTGCTGGGCCCGATGCCTACGCCGGCTATTGCCTACCTTACGCGCACCTTCCGCGCCTCAGCCGGTATTGTTATCAGTGCCTCCCATAACCCGCACCATGATAATGGCATCAAATTCTTTTCGGCTGCGGGCACCAAGCTCGACGATGCACTTGAAGCGGAGATTGAGCGCTGGCTGGATCAGCCGATTCAGGTGTGTGAGCCCAATGAATTGGGCAAGGCAACCCGCATCGATGACGCCCCGGGCCGTTATGTAGAGTTCTGCAAGAGTACCGTACCTAACGAGTTCAGCCTTGAGGGCCTGCACATTGTGCTGGACTGTGCCCACGGTGCAACCTATCACGTGGCGCCCAAGGTGTTTCGAGAGCTGGGGGCAGACATTACCGTGATTGGCGCCAGCCCCGATGGCCTGAACATTAACCTGAACGTTGGCTCCACCCATCTCGATGCGCTGAAACGAACCGTCGCCGAGAAAAAGGCAGACCTGGGTATCGCCTTTGATGGCGATGGCGACCGGGTGCTGATGGTCGACCGTGACGGCTCTGAAGTGGACGGTGATGAGTTGCTGTATATCCTGGCATTTCAGCGCCAGGCCGAAGGGCGGCTCAAAGGTGGTGTGGTTGGAACCTTGATGACCAATCTCGGTGTCGAGCTGGCTTTGCGCGAAATTGGCATCGACTTTGAGCGTGCGAAAGTGGGCGACCGTTATGTTATGGAAAGATTGCTGGCCAACAACTGGGTGGTTGGGGGTGAGGGTTCCGGGCACATGGTTATCCGTGACTGCACCAGCACCGGAGACGGCATTGTTTCAGCCCTGCAGGTGATGCTGGCGATCCGGAATTCCGGCAAAACCCTGTCAGAGCTTCGCCAGGGCATGAACAAGTTGCCACAGAAAATGGTGAATGTGCGGGTGGCTCAGCGCTTTGATCCGCTGTCCCGGGCCGATATCGTTGAGGCTGTGCGTAAGGCAGAAGAGTATCTGGGCGATGCAGGTCGTATTCTTCTGCGGGCATCCGGTACCGAGCCGCTGATCCGGGTGATGGCAGAGGGCCGGAATGCAGACGATATTACCCGGGTGGCGGAAGAGTT
>CAYUNQ010000113.1:0-7971 GCA_964446185.1 uncultured Marinobacter sp.
CTACGGCAATCTGGAACTCAGCCTGATAGATGGCTTTCAGGTTTTCAACATCCAGGTCCAGCTCACCCTTCACACCAATGCGAGAGGAGTTACTTTCAAGTGCCCACTGGTCGTCAGCACCGTCGTCCTGATTCTCATAAGAAACGTTTACTTTACCGTAAACAGTCGGGCCCTTGTCAGCCATCGCTACAGACGGCGCGACAACCATGGAACCGATAGCCAGTGCCAGCAATTGCTTTTTCATTACGTTGTTCTCCATCAGTGATCTTGTTTGATCGGTGTTGAATTTCGTGTTCACACTATGGAGTTGGTTTATGAACAATTTGTTAATGAAATATGTACGTTTTATGAAACCTGACGCCCGCCCGCCACAATGAAAAAACCCCGTCATTACAACGGGGTTCTTATGGCCGTATTGCCCCGGCGGATTATTCTGCGTGCTGCAGAACCACCCGATACACCGCCGTCGTGCCACTCACTTCATTACCGGTGAGCAAGAGCACCTCACCGTTGGGCGACTGATCCGCAGGAATCACAGTGATATCTTCGATACCCAGATCGCCCACCATGGCAAGATTGGCTTCCGGGTCCATCACCCACTCTTCGCGGGTATTCAGGTAGTCCACGATGGATGGCGACTGGGGATTGGTTACGTCAAACACCATCACTCCACCCATGCGCTCAAGGCCCAGAAAGGCAAAGGTTCGATCACCGAAGGTGACTGAGGTAACCGCTTCGGGCTCCGGCCCCTTGTTATCTGAACGGTTCAGGAACGAAGCACCGGCACTGTGGTTAGAGTTGAAGAAGTCCGCACAGGGGATATTTCGCTCTGCTCCGGCAAAGCAGGTATCGCTGGCCAGATACTGCTCAACCATATCGCCAGAATCCCACACCAGATCGCCGTCTGCAGACCAGATGGCCATTGAGCGGCCACCAAACGCATATACCGCGTCGTACATCAAACGATCACCGGCCGGGTCTTCAACCCCGTAGGCGTTGAACATCACCGGCTCGCCGTTTTCGTCCGTGCGGTAGCCCATAGTCCAGGTCACCGTCAGGCGGCCCAGCTGTTCATCGTCACGGCATCCACCCGGCTCACCGTCACTGGCGCCACAGTACTCAAACACCTCCGGGTTCAACAGTGCGCCCTTGGCCAGTGCATAAAGTTGCGGTGGCATGTCATCACCCAGGCGACGCTCAAAACCGCTCTTGTGGAACAAATGCTTAAAGCGCAGTTCCTCCACAAAACCTTTGCTGGCATCAACACCGTAGGCAGGATCGGCTGAGTCTTCAGGCCCCCAATAGGCCGGATCATCCTCACCCCAGGCCCGGGCATCGCCCTCGTTGGCGGTCAGAATGTAGGTCTCGCCATTGTGGGTAAAACTGGCGATGGCGTCCGGGTGGTACATGCCGAAAACACCCGGCCATGTCCTGATATCGATTTCCCCGTTCTCATCACTCGCATCCAGGCCCTGACCTTCAACACCGTGATCTTTGTAACCCAGTGGCAGGATGTCGGTGATGGTGGCTGAGGCAATATCTACCTTCGCCAGTGCATTGTTCTCCTGCAGTGCCACCCAGGCGGTAGTACTGTCTTCACTCACCGTGATGTATTCCGGCTCCAGATCCTGGGCCACACTGGCACCCGGCCCGAACACGCGAACGCCAGACTCAATCAACCGGGCTTTCTGGCTGTTAAACGCACTGAAACCGGCTGTTCTTACCTGCAGGTTGTCAGGGTCGGTCACATCGATGACTGAGACAGAGCCCTCCGGGTCAATCTGGTAGTCGTCGCTTGGCTCACCTTCGTTGGCTACCAGAAGATATTTGCCGTCCGGGGTAAAGGTCAGCATGTCAGGCTGGGCACCCACCTGGACCGAGCCACGGAGCGACAGTGTTGCCGCATCATAAACAGCGGCGAAACCCGGGGCCGTCTTGGGAGACGATTCAATCGCCACGGCAACCAGCCCGCCCTGTACTGCTACGCTGTTAACCACGGCATCGTTGGCAATATCGCCAACGGTCAGGGTGTCGAGCAGGGTCGGAGCCGCTGGATCACTCATGTCCAGCACGTTAAGGGAGCCCTCCTGCGCGTTTACCACAAAAGCGCGGCGGCTGGCGGGATCATAACCGGTAATCTCGGCGGCGCTCTCACCAAACACCCTGGAGCTGTAGCGGCCAACAAACTCAAGACTGAGCCCGGTGACAACAGGTGGCGCTTCTACCTCTGGGGAGTTCACCGGGGACTCATCGTTGTCTGATGACAGGCAGCCACTGAGTAATACGGCTGAGATACTGATAGCCAGCAGGGCTGGACGGAAAGCGGTTTTGGGTGTGAACACGGAATGCTCCTTTGCATTGTCAGACTTCTAACGGGGTCGCAAAGAAACCTATTTCACCGCTGTTACAAAATCGGGAAGGAATTAAGGCAGGACAGTGACAAACTAATGAACAACTCAGGGCAGCATTAAGCCACCCTGAGTTCGTTCCGAGCTTGACGCGTGGGCTTACTGCCCCAGGAAGCTACGGTACATCCACACGTCTTTCTCCTGAGCGGAGATGTAATCGCTCATCAGGGCTGAGGTGCCTTCGTCTCCGGCTTCACCGGCCAATTCCAGAAGTGCACGCTGCTTGGCGATCAGCTTGCCGAAGCTTTCCACGATGTTCTCAACCGCTTCTTTGCCATTAGAAACGTCTTTGCGCTCAGGCACTTCGGCTTTCTCGATGTAGGTGCTGAACGAGTGAGCCGGGCGGTGGCCCAGAGTCAGTACACGCTCTGCAATTTCGTCGACTTTCAGCAGCAGGTCGTTGTACAGCTCTTCAAATTTTGCGTGCAGCATAAAGAAGTTCTCACCCTTGATGTTCCAGTGGTAACCGCGCACGTTCATGTAGAAGATCTGGTAGTTGGACAACAGATCGTTCAGCGCATCTGCCAGTCCTGCGGTTTTTTCGGTATCCAGACCAATAAAGTTCTTACCCATGTGAACCTCCTGATTCGTCGTCGGGTTTTTCTGATATCTACTCTAGGCCAGTTCCGGGCCTGGGCCCAGTGCCCATCTTTAATTTCATCAATAGCGAAAGCTTATTCGATAGCTCAGCACAAAATAGCTCGAACCTATCATCCGCTATTGCACAATCTATTTGGAAATGGTTCTCGTTTAGCCTTTAATAGAATTATAGCAATACACACTCGGAGTTGATCATGAGCGCACTGAAGCAATATGTACACGATCACGGTGCCAGGGTTGACCAGTCACTTCTTAAGACGATCACCTTCGCCGCAACCCACTTTACCGTGGCCTTCACCGTGGCCTACTTGCTGACTGGTGACATCCTGATCGGCGGCCTGATTGCCATGGTGGAGCCAGCCATCAACACCGTTGCCTACTTCTTCCATGAGAAGATATGGGCACGGCACCAGCAAAATGCAAGGAAAGCCACTGCCGCACCGGTAAGCTTGCAACATCGTACTTCCTAGTGAACTGACGCAGGTCAGCTCCGCTAGCGGCTCGGGTCAAACACCCGGGCCGCAATCCATACAGCCTTCCGCAGGCTGCGGGCCCAGTTTCAGGTTCATGTTGAGATCTTTCAGAGCTGTTCTAAGCCCCTCCTCAATAACCGGGTGATAAAAGGGCATCTCCAGCATCTCACTGACGGTCATTCGCTTCTGGGCACACCACGCCAGCAGGTGGGCAATGTGCTCCGCCGCCGGGCCAAACATTTCCGCGCCCAGGAACAAGCCACTGCCGTGCTCACCATAGACTCTGAGCAAACCCCGGTTCTTGCCAATCACCTTGCTGCGACCCTGATTCTCGAAGCTGACCTCACCCACGGCGAAGCAACCCTGGCACTTTTCATCCACCTGATGCACGGTCAGTCCGACTGAGGCAATCTGCGGGTCCGAGAACACCACGGCCAACGGCGTCTTCCGCAAGCCTGTGCGTACATCGGGCCAGGCACCGGCGTTATCCCCGGCAATGCGGCCCTCATCCGCCGCTTCGTGCAGCAGGGGCCGATGGTTGTTCGCGTCGCCGGCGATGAAAATATGGCTGTCGCCGCAGCGCAGCGTGTAGGGGTCAAAGTCCGGCATGCCCCGGTCGTCCAGCTCAATGCCAGCGTTCTGAATGTCCAGGTTATCCACGTTGGGGCGACGGCCGGTGGCCGCCAGCAGGTAGTCAAAGGTTTCCTGATGCTCCTCGCCATCTTCCAGCCAGGTGATGTGAACGCCTTCACCAGTGCGCTCGACCCGGCGAGTCTCCGCCTTCAGGCTCAGTGCCAGCTCTTCTCCAAACACGCCCTTCGCATAGTCACGGATTTTCTCGTCCCGCAGGCCGCCAAGTCCACCGCTGACCCCGAACAGCCGAACCCGCACGCCCAGCCTGGCCAGCGCTTGGCCCAATTCCAGGCCGATGACACCGGGGCCGAATACCGCTACAGATTCCGGCAGATCCTGCCAGTCAAACACATCGTCGTTAACGATTAACCGGTCCTTGGCTTCTTTCAGGATGCCCGGCACATTAGGCCGGGAGCCGGTGGCAATGATGATGCGATCGGCATGCACTTCCGTGTGTTCGCCAACCACCAGCCGGTGGCTGTCGACAAACCGGGCATGGCCCATCAACCGGTGCTCCTCCGGCAGTTTTTCCATGGACCGAACCACCGGGGCCACGAATTTGTCCCGCTCTGTCCGAACCCGCTCCATGACCAGCCGACCGTCGATACGGACATCACCCGCCAGCACCCCGAAGTCATCGGCGGTTTTCAGGTCGTGGGCTCTCTCGGCAGCGGCAATCAGCAGTTTGCTGGGCATGCACCCCACCCGCGCGCAGGTGGTGCCGTATTGCTCACCCTCGATCAGCACCACCTTGTCGGTGGCTTTACGAACCCGCTGATACGCCACCATGCCGGCGGTACCGGCACCGATAATGGCTACATCCACTTCACGCTTGTTCATTTTGCCTCCAGGTAAGCTAGAATTCGCCCGTTAAGCTTAAAGTATAGGGGCCTCAGGTGCAGAATTACTGGCTGGAATTTATGACCGTGGCACTGGTTCACTTACTTGCGGTGGCAAGCCCGGGCCCGGATTTCGCGATTGTGCTGCGCCAGGCGCTTACCCGGTCGCGCCGTAACGCACTGCTGAGCGCGGCCGGCATTGGTATTGGTATTTTGCTGCACGTGGGTTATTCGTTACTGGGCATTGGCTTCATTATTCAGCAATCGGTAATGCTGTTCACCGTGCTGAAGGTGGTGGGTGCCCTGTACCTGTTATGGATTGCCTGGCATTGCCTGCGAGCAAAACCTGGCGGCATTCATGTGGACGCCCAGGGCCACAACGGGCAGACGGGTTGGTCGGCGTTCCGGCTCGGTTTCCTTACCAATGTGCTAAACCCCAAGGCCACATTGTTTTTCGTATCGCTGTTCTCGGTCATCATCAACCCCGGCACCCCCGTGCTGTTGCAGGCGGGCTACGGCCTTTATATGTCTGTGGCGACCGGCCTCTGGTTTGCCCTGGTGGCGGTATTCTTTACCCACCCCCGTGTCCGCCGGGGCTTTAACCGGTTCGGACACTGGCTCGACCGGGCCATGGGGGGCATTCTGGTACTGCTGGCCGGGCAACTGCTGTTCTCTACAGTGAGCGGATCAGAGTCTCCGTCTGTTCCCAGCCCAGGCACGGATCGGTAATCGAGCAGCCGTAGATCAGCTCTTCGCCGTCGTCCTGCCGGCCGAATTCCAGGAAGCTTTCCAGCATCAGGCCCTTGATGTGCCGGTTGCCGTTGCGTTTCTGGTCCATGACATCCCGGGCAATGTCCACTTGCCGCTCGGCCTGCTTGCAGGCGTTGTCGTGGCTGCAGTCCACTATCACTGCCGTCGATACGCCGGCTTTTTCCAGCTCTGCCACCGCCTTGGCGATGCTCAGCTCATCGTAGTTGGTCACACCCCGGCCGCCGCGCAGTACCAGGTGGGTATCGGGGTTGCCAGCGGTGGAGATCATCACCGGTGCGCCGTTATGGGAAATACCCATGTGATGATGCGGGTGCGAGGCCGACTTCATGGCATGGCTGGCCACGGTAATGCCGCCATCGGTGCCGTTCTTGAAACCGGTGGGCATGGGCAGGCCACTGACCATTTCCCGGTGGATCTGGGATTCGGTGGTGCGGGCGCCAATGGCGGTCCAGCTCACCAGGTCACCCAGGTAATCCATCATGAACGGACTCAGGGCTTCGGTGGCCAGCGGCAAACCAAGCTCAGACAGCGCCAGCAACAGCTTGCGGGAACGCTCCAAACCCTGCTTCAGGTCGCCCTGACCGGTGCGTTCAGGATCGTACAGAAGCCCCTTCCAACCCACCGTGGTGCGGGGTTTTTCCAGGTAGGCGCGCATGACAATCAGGAACCGGTCGCTGACGTCGTCCGCCAGGGTTTTCAGGCGGGTGGCGTAGTCCAGGGCGGCCTGTTCGTCGTGAATGGAACACGGGCCCATCACGATCAAAGTGCGGTCGTCCTGACCCTGCAGCACGGCGCGGATCTGCTCACGGTAACCGGCGATGGCCCGCACCAGGTGCTCACCGGCAGGAAACTGCTGGCGCAACTCGCCCGCGGTGGGCAATGTGGCTTCCTGTCGGTGCTGGCAGGCGCTTGCGATTTGCTCGCCCAGCGTTTCAGATTTCAGCGGCATGTTCATATCTGTGTTCCCGTTTCCCTGTGTCAGAATCAAAAAAGCCCCGGCTGGGCTACCAGTCGGGGCTTTTCGGAGTCCGGTGGCAGCCTGGGTTGCTTGCCGGGCTGCCTTCCTCGTTGTGTTCGGTCGATGAAGATCTTACGGGCGGCCCGGGCTCTGGCTAAAATAAAAGCCATAACCAAACCACCAAAAATACACAGCAGAACCTGCGGCCTTCAGTTTTTCACCGAAAGCTTTCAGAACGTTCAATTGACAGGCTGCGTGTAGAGTCTTCATGCTTTTCACTATATACCCGCGGTTTTCAGATTGGCAACCTGCAATCCGGATTATTTTCCGGCAGTTGCCGTTAACTTGGCTTCGGAGGCCCAGATGCACAATGCGTTCGCCCGGTTTTCCACACTGGCTTTGATGGCCGCACTGATACTCGCCCTGGCCACTCCGGCAGCCGCCCGGGCAGAACAGGAAACCCGCATTTACCAGCTGCAGAGCCGCACCGCCGAGGACATGGCGCAGCAGGTACGCACCCTGTACCAGCAGGCACCGGTGTCGGTGACTGCCCGGGGAGCACAACTGGTGGTGCGGGGTGACCCGGTCTTACTGGACGAGATCGGCACCCTGGTGAACTCTCTGGACGTTCCGCCAGTGCAGATGCGCATTACTGTGCGCTACCAGCAGAGTTCAGACAGCTCCGGCTCCGGTGGTGGGGTCAGCGTGAACCGTAACCGGGTCTCCGGTGGTATCCAGCAGCGCAACAGCTCCACCAGTTCGAGTTCCCAGCGCCACCTGGTGGTTCAGGACGGGCAATCTGCCCACATTACCTCCGGCAGCGTGCGCACCCTGCCCTTCGCCGTTCAGGGGGGCCGCAACCCGGCGGTGATTCTGGAACAAGTGGAAACCCGCAGCGGGTTTGTGGTCAGCCCCCAGTCGATTTCCGGCCAGGCAGTGGAGCTGAACATTGTATCGTTCGAGGAAGACCCGGCAGCACTGCCCGGCTATGAAACCGAGGCGCTGGTGACCATCCGCCGGGTGGAACCGGGGCAATGGGTGTCTCTGGGCGGGGTCAGCACATCGGAAAGCCGCCAGCAGGGCGGCCTGGTCTATCAGCGCAACAGCAGCCTGGCGAAACAGCTGGCCATTGATGTGAAAGTGGAGATTCTGCCCTGATCAGGCGCAGCGTTTGCCGATCAGCAGGTCCCGGGCTTCGTTGAGCTTGGCGGCCAGGTAATCGTTACCACCGCGATCCGGATGCACCTTCTGCATCAGCTTGCGGTGAGCAGCCACCACCTCCTCACGGC